>JAFGDY010000296.1 GCA_016931895.1 Anaerolineae bacterium | reverse complement strand
ATTTGAATACCGATTAGCTTGACCTTTATTATCCCATATTTTCTTGTTAATGTTAAATCTTATGTCACTGCAAAAGTCGAGTAATAAAAATTATGGAAAAAGAAGAACACATTTTGATTGTTGAAGACGACTCCCTGGTTGGGGAAATGGTGCAAGGATTATTGGAAGACTTGCAGTACCAGGTAGTTGGCAAAGCAGGCGACGGCCAGCAAGCCCTGGAAATGGTGCAAGCCTTGCAGCCCGACGTGGTGCTTATGGACATTGAAATGCCCCAGATGAACGGCCTCGAAGCCACGCGACGTATCCAGGAATGTTGCCCGACGCCCGTGGTTATTTTGACCGCTTATGAAACGCCGGAGCTTTTAGCCGAAGCCAGCGCCGCCGGGATAGGGGCTTATTTGGTGAAACCGCCCAGCAAGCGCCAGGTGGAACGGGCCATTGTGGTAGCCAGGGCCCGGTTTGAAGATATGATGGCCCTTCGCCGCCTGAATGTCACCTTGCAGCAGCGTAATGAAGAATTGCAAACGGCCCTGAGCCAGGTAAAAACATTGCGCGGTTTGTTGCCCATCTGTAGCCACTGCAAAAAAATCCGCGACGACCGGGGTTATTGGCAACAGGTTGAAATTTACATTGAAAATCATTCTGATGCCGAATTTAGCCACGGCCTTTGCCCGGATTGTATGCAAGCGCTTTATCCCGACACTTATCAAAAATCCCTCCAGCGCCGGCAAGATATTGTTGACGTTCTGGCCCAATTGGGCCAGGCCAACCTGGCCACCATTGCCAAAGCCGTAAGCTTACCCGAAAGCAACACCCAAAATCGCCTGGAAGGGATGATCAGTGACGGCCAGGTTAAACGGATAGAACAAGATGGGCAAGTACTCTACAAGTTAGCCTAACCCACTCCTCACCTACCGGCAATTTTTCACCCGCGCCCACCAGCTTGTGCTAAGGAATGAAAATTAATTAACTTGCGCATGTCATTGCGAGGCCGATAGGCCGAAACAATCTCCGGTTTGGTAAGGGGAGATTGTTTCGCTTCGCTCGCAATGAAATGAATGGGTAAGTTATTTAATTCCCCATCTAAAAGAAACGTAATCACTGCCGCCGGTTTGACACGCCTGCTTAGCTGCGTTAAACTGGCGGTCATGCTCATGGTCAATTTACGGTGCAACTTAACTTTATTGGCGGCCCTGCTGCTCATGCCTGTTGCCTGCACCCCTCCCGCGCCGCCGCCTTCACCCACGCCCCAGGTCACGCCTTCCCCTATCCTGGTTGAGGATGACCTGGCCGCTACCTCCCTCAGCGCTGCTGCAATACCTACCGCTGCGCCAACTCTGGAACCGGCCCCGGCTACGCCCCCCACCTCCATTGTAGTTTGGGAAAGTCTGCCCCAGGCCCAGGCAGAAACGCTGGCCGAACACATCCAATCCTTTCAACAGGAATTTCCCCAATACAACGTTAGCCTGCAACATTATGATAGCCCAGAAAGTTTTATGCGCCCGCTGATGGCCGGGGAAACGGATTTTGACGTGGCCCTGGTAGCGCCGGTGCTGCTGGGAAATTTGTGGGCCACCGAGCAAATCAGACCAATGTCGGACCTATTTCCGGCCAGTTTTACCAACGACTTTGTCCGGGTCGCGCTCCTGGGAGCCAGTCGAGATGACACCCTGTGGGGACTGCCCGATACGGCCGGATTTCACCTGCTGCTTTTTTACAACCGCGATCTGGTTGATACCCCTCCCCAAACCACAGCCGAGTTATTCGGCCTGGCCCAAGAACTCACCCAAAATGATCAAACAAACCGGGGCGCGCCGGCCTGGGGTTTGGCCGTGAACAGTTACGAGCCGCTCTGGTTAGTGCCCTGGCTGGCTCCTTACGGCGGTTGGCTCACGGATGAAAATGGCCAACCCACCCTAAACACTGCGGCAATGGAAGCGGCCATTACCCTCTATTTGAGCTGGCAGGGCCGTTTAACCGGCATTGCGCCGGTAGCCACTTATGAAGAAGCGCGCAGCCGTTTTTTGAACGGCGACATTGCTATGATGATTGACGGCGAGTGGGCCATTGCCGAATTGGCCCGGGCCGGTAAAATCAACTGGGGGGTGGCGCTTTTGCCTAACGTGGGCGAAGCCGGGGCCAGCCAACCGGCTGCGCCCCTGGTGCTGGCTCGTTATTGGGTGGTCGGCCGAGCGGCTGGCGGAAACCGCGCATTGGCGTCTACGGCGTTTTTGGAGTATATTACCCAACCGGAAAGACAACTGGCCTGGGCCGTGCGCTTTGGCCTGTTGCCTACACGTCGCCAGGCTTTGGAAAACCTGGTGATTGTAAACGATTCGGCCCTGCGTATCAGCGCGGAGCAAATGTTGGCCGGGCGAACCGTTCCGCCCGGAGTCAATGTTGACGTGCTGCTCAATGCCATGCGCCAACCGCTCCAACAGGTTATAGATGGGGAAATTACCCCGTTGGAAGCCGCCGAAATGATGCAAAACAATATGGAGAGATGAATAAATGGAGGAGCCTAATTCACTCCTTGATTGGAACATTAACCCCATTGACACCCTCTGGAACCTGGCCATGCTGCCCAAGTTCACCTGCGCGGTTTGCCGGTATGAAATTGATCCTGAGTGGGAAAATTTAGACAGTGATGAAATTCGCTTGCGGGCGCAAACCACTTATGCCGCGCTGGGCAACGAAGTGCCCTTTGAAATAGCCGAGGCTGAATACATTCGATACGCCCGGGGCGCCATTGCCAAAACCCCCCTGGCCAATAGAATTTCTGCCGTAATCAAGGCGATGCGCCACGAGGCCAATTATCTAAATGCCGAGACGCCCTGCCCTCGCTGCCACTCTTATGAACGGACCCGGGTCACTTCCTAGGCTTCAGGCGGATCTCTGCCTCGGTCAGGTTCTCAAAGCCGGCGTCCGTGGGACGGTAAACCACAAGCTGCATGGTTTCCGGCGTGAGGCCCTCCGGCAAAAAAAGCGCGTAAACATCACGCACCACTTCCCCGGGCCGCCAGCGGCCGGTAGGATAAACACCCCACACCGGCTGGTGGTCTTGCATTAAATTTTCCCCGGCCACGTTCACCAATTGCCCGCCTACCAGGGGCCGCACCGAAACCGTGTAATCCTCTGTCAACCTGGTTGAAGCCTGCCAGTAAAGCGCCACTTGCCAATTGGCCCGCGGCAAACGGGCGACCACTTCATCGGGCAATGAAGCGGCGGAATCAATTTGTTGCCATCCCACCAGCTTCAATTGTTGGCCAAAATCAATAGCCGCCGGAACGGCGTGGGGGGGCAGTTCAAGGCGCGGGGCCGGCCAGAGCGCAATCAACTGCTCGCCGGCCGCCTGGGGATGCAGCCCCGGCTCAATAGCCTGCGGCGCTGCGGCCACGGCCCGGCGGGTGATGTAAACCCGCTCAACCGGCGGCGCATTTTGGGGCAGGTCAAAATTTCCGGCCTCGGTGGGATAAATCAGCGGCGCCACGCCCCACACTGTTTTTAAATACTGCAAAGCCACTCGCTCCGCAAAATCGCCGGAAATCACAGACGGCCCCGGCTGATCCGCCAGAATGGCCCAGCCGGGATCAAGGCCGGTATCGGCGGGTAAATTTCGCTGATTGGTCCGGGGCAGGCTGGCGGCAAAGCGGTAGAGCAAAAGACCGGTCAACAACACCAAGATGAAGAATGAAGGACGCAGGATGAAAGACAGCGTAGGGCCAGGCCGGCTTTTTAAGTTATTGATGGGCCGGTGCGCCAACTGAAGGATTTGGATCAGGCCCGCCACAAAACCAATAACAAAAATAGGATAAGCCGGGATGATCACCTGGAACCAGTTGCCAAAACGATACAGCCAGGCAAAAATGAAATAGATGAGCAGCGTACTGTAAAGGAAAATGGCCCGCCGCCGGCCCAAAAAGGCCAGGCCCAGCAAACCGCCTCCAAAAACCAGCCAGGTCAGTTCTTGCCCCATCAAGGCCGGGAATTCGGCGGTAAAAATATTTTGCCAGGTTAAACCCGGGGCCAATTCATCGCGCCCCTGCTGGATGGTCAAAAATTGCACAAACCAGGCCCAGGCGGTGGGCCATTGACCGGCGCCGCGCCACTGGGGATACTGCGCGCCCCGCCAGTAAACGTAGGCGTAACTGCACAACGGCAGCAGGGCCAAAGCAACTGCCTGCAAAATTAATTTTGGCCTTTTAAGGTAACTGCCTAAAAAGTATTTTCCGCCATCCCTTTTGAAAAGAACAAACCACAAGAGAGGGGGCAAAATGAAGAGGGTAGTGAGCATATTGGCCAGCATGGTGCCGCTGATAAAAGCCAGCCAGAGCAAGATTGAATCACGCGGGGTCTCGTCCCACTTAAAGGCCAGCCAGATAATAAGCAGCGTTTGCAGCACGGCGCTGGTATACTGCTCGGTAGTAACGCTGTAATACCAAAAAAAATAGGTGGTGGCGTAAAAAGCGGTCAACAGCCAGGCCGGCAGCCAGTAGCCGTGGCCGACCCGGAGCAAGATAAAATACAGCACCAGCAGCGAGGCCAAGGCCCACCAGGTTGAGTACAACGACAGAATTTGGATAGGGTTAAACGCCCAGCCCAACAAAAACCGCCCCAACCGGAACCACAACCAGCCGCCCATGGTATAAAGCGGGTACCCGGGGGCGTTACCGGGTCGAGCCTCCACCTGGGCGTATTGATGGGTAATCAAATCGCCGCCGGTCAGCTCGTCCGGGCGCAGGCCATTATCAAGCGTAAACAGGTATAAACCGGCAGCGACCACTACCACAAGGCCGCCCAGCCAAACGTTCATCTTGCACATTCGGGCCACCATAAGAAGAGGGCCGTACTATATCAAAGAGAACCGGCTTTGTCAAAAGGTTGGGCCATCGGCTCAACTTCATTCATTTTGTTTTAAGTCTCTTTTGACAGAATCGAATGACAAAGATACCATAACTGCGGATGGGCCAAAAAGGCAAACAACATTGTGAACAAAAACTACACCCAATTTCCAAAACCACCAGAGTGGCAGCCAATGCGTTCAATTCAAGCAAAAATATGGCAATTTGTGGGCCTGGCCCTGATAGGGGCTGGCCTGCTCATTATGGCCTGGGGCGGCTGGACATTTTACCAACAGCAAGCCGAGCTTTACAATCCGCCCGCCCGGATTGTGGAAGCCCCGGTCATAGAAGAGCCGGATACGCTGCCGGTTCAACCCAGCCCCACCGAGGCCCCTGCCCTGGCGGTGGCGGCTGAAACAAACAGCGCCGGGCCTACCGCTGAACCGGAACCTATCCCCACCACTTTGCCCGGCCAAACACCGGAAAACAACCCTACCCAACCCCCGCTTCTTGAAGATGAAGTGGACCCCCGGTTTGAGACACCCATGGCCGCAGCAACACCCCCGGCAGAAATTGTTCCGACAATTGAGACGCAGCCAACAACTCTACCCGTTGAGGTAGCCCTAGAAACAGACGTCCCCTCTTTGGCCGATAATCCCCTGGTGGTTGTGACCGAGGAGGAGCCGCCGGCCCAACCGGGGGCGGTTGGGCCGGTTGGGGAAACAACTGCGGCCCTGGCCCCTCCCACCCGGATTGTGGCCGAGAGCATTGGCCTGGACTCGCCGGTGGTGGAAACGGGCTGGACAGAAGTTATCCAGGACGGGGTAGCCACCAACGTGTGGACCGTGGCCGATTACGCCGCCGGCTGGCATAAAAACTCAATGCTGCCGGGCCAGGCAGGCAATATTGTTTTATCCGGCCACCACAACATCAAGGGCGAAGTGTTTCGCTATATTGTTGACCTGGAAGTGGGCGACCTGGTGAGCCTGTACGTGGGTGAACAACGTTACGATTATATGGTCAATGACAAATTCATCCTCAAAGACAAAGGCGAGTCTGAATCGGTTCGCCGGGCCAACGCCAAGTGGATTGGCCCCTTTAATGAAGAACGCCTCACCCTGGTGACCTGCTGGCCTTATAGCAATAATACCCACCGCGTTATAGTTGTGGCCAGGCCGGTATTGGTCCAGTAGAATTTTTTGGAGGCCATATCAATAAAAACACAAAACACGCAATACGCAACACGTATCCTGAATTATTTCCCGGCAGATGTCTGACAACAAGGAGAACCGTTTGATGATTTTAAAAACAGACGCTACACCCCCCCATGAATGGGAAGGTTTGACCATCCGCGATTTCACCGCCGGCCAAAACACAAGCTCGTCTGTGGCCCGGATTCAAGTGCCGCCCGGGGCCAGGCATGTCCGGGCCTGGTCCACCCGCTCCGACAAGTTCTACTACCTCATATCCGGCCAGCTTCATTTTTTGTTGGATGATGACATTCACCTTTTGGTTGAAGGGGATGTGGGCCTGGTGCAACAGGGACACAAATTTGCCTACGTGAACAAAACAAACATCCCCGTGGAATTGCTCTTGCTGCACACCCCTGCCTTTGAGCGGGAGGCAGAGCAGTGTGCCGAGCATTTTTTCCCTGAGCCGATGATCTATCATATAGCTAAATATAAAGCGTGGGAACAAGGATTGCAGAACGATTGTTACCAACCGGCCGGATTTGAGGCAGAAGGCTTCATCCACTGCTGCGAGGCCGACCAAATTGAGGATGTAGGCAATCACTACTACCGGGGAGAAGACGATCTGGTGTTGCTGTGTATTGAACCGGGGGCGGTTCAGGCCCCGGTGCGGTATGAAGACCTGACCGGGAGCGGCGTTTTCTTTCCGCACGTTTATGGGGGGTTAAATATTGAGGCCATACAGCAAGTGGTCACTTTTAAGCCCAACCCGGATGGAACGTTCAGCCTGCCGCCGGAGATTGGGAGTAAAGCTAAGGTGGAACCATGAAGAAAATCACAGAGAAGTTTTTGCAGCCAAACATACCCCCCGGCTTTTACTGGTTCAATGAGCCGGAAAAATACAGCGTGGGAGCGGGTTTAGAAATCTACACCAATGAAAAAACCGACTTCTGGCAAAAAACGCATTACGGTTTTTCCAGGGACGATGGGCACTGTTTGTTCACCCGGCTGGAAGGTGATTTTGCCATCACCACGCACGTGGAATTTGAACCCCAGAACCAATACGACCAGGGCGGCCTGATGGTCCGGGCCGATAACCGGCATTGGCTCAAAACCTCCGTGGAATATGAAGATGCCGCTATCAGCCGGTTGGGGTCGGTGGTCACCAATTTAGGCTTTTCAGATTGGGCCACGCAAGATATTCCGGCCGCCACCACCGCCATGTGGTATCGCCTGAACAAAAAAGGGGAAGACTTTTTGATTGAAAGTTCTTTTGACGGCGCAGCGTGGCAACAGATGCGCGTTGCTCACTTGCACTATTGTCCCCCCAGCCTGGAAGTGGGGGTGTATGCCTGTAGCCCTATTGGGGCAGGCTTCAGGTGCAGGTTTCTCCTGCTCCAAATTGAGGAAAGCGACTGGGCTTGAGCGCCTAAGAAGCCGTCTGAAAAGCATGTCATTTCGAGGCCATAGGCCGAGAAATCTCTGGAATCTCGCCAGAAAACTTCACACCGTAGGGATTTCTCGCTATGCTCGAAATGACATGGAGCCTATATCAGGCTTTTCAGACAGGCTCTATCCATCACTGTACTGCGGCGATAATTCAAATATGCAGTTCAACCACGTCACCATCGTGTAAAACGTGATCCCGCCGCACCAGTTGGCCGTCGTAAACGCCCTGGCCCCAGATACGGGCGTTTTTTAGATTCTTCACAAAATCCTGGTGGACCTTCCCGGCAAACTCTTCCACCGTGCTCCCTTTTTTTAAGACAAAGGGCGTGGTGAAGTCTGGCTCTTTGCCGGGCGGCCGGGAATAAACGCGAATGATCTCCAGGCCAGCAAAAATCCGCTGCTGCAAAAGGTCAAAGTGGCGGCCGGTGGCGGCAGAAATAGGCAGCAAGGGCCAGTCGTCTTCAAGCAGTTGGCAGAAAATCTCAAAATCTTCATCAGAAGTTTCGTCGTCATTTTTGTTGACCAGCACTAACAGGGACACAAAGGTAAAACGCCGTTGTCCGGCATATTTTTTTTGCAGGCGACGCGGGGCCAGGTGATGTTCCGCCAAAAAAGCAAGGGTATCTTCAAGTTGGTGAATGGGGTCGGCCTGCAAATCCACCATCAGCAAAACCAGGTCCGCTCTTTTGATCAATTCAAACAACTCCGGCTCAACAAAATCGCGGCTCAGGGGTGGGGTGTCTATTAATTGCACCTGAACGTTGTCCAGGGGCAGCATGCCGGGGGTAGGCTGCCAGGTGGTGTGGGGAAAGTCGGCAATTTCCGGGGTAGCATTGGTCAGCGCCGCCAGCAGCGTGGATTTGCCCACATTGGGCGGGCCAATAATGGCCACCTGGCCCGCACCCTCTTTGTCAAAGTGAAACGTTGTTTCGCGCTTGCCCGTGGCCTTTTTGGCCTGGGCTGAGGATTTTAACTTGGAGAGTCGTCGGCGCAAGTCGGCCCGGAGTTTATCGGTGCCCTTGTGTTTGGGGATGGTGCTGATCAGTTCTTCCAGGCAGGCAATCTTCTCCGGGGGCGACGTGGCCGCGCGATACTTTCGGTCTGCTTCAAAATACTCCGGCGGAAGATTTGTGGGCATAAGGTTTCCTCGCTCACGCCTTTGGCGCGGACGCTATCGCTCACGTCCGGCAGCTTGCATGTTCATTCTACCACAATAGTCAGGAGGGGCGTAATTTATAAGCGAACCTTCCCTCACCGCTCCTCAAGCCTCACCTTCCCGCAGGCAACCGTTTTCGCGAGATTTTCAGCTAAAACCAATTCAAAGGAATAAACGCCAGGAGGCGCGCCGGGCAGTAAATCAAGCGGCCAGTGGGTGTGGACAATATCGCCGGGCTGCCAGGTGGTTTGGTCAAGATTGAACGTTTCGGCCAGGGTCAGATCAAACCAGGCTTGTTGGGCCTCGCCCCCTTCGGTCATTAGCCCTACGTGCAGTTTGGTCTGGGCCGGGAGAGGCCGCTCCACCCGCCAGTAGAGGTCCAACGGAATGATGGTCTCCGGCGAGAGGGCGTCGGTGGGCCAGGCCGCGCCCAAGAGAGTCAGGGAGTGGCCCAGGGGTTGGTCAATAGGGACAGCCACGGCCGGTAGCTTATAATCCGCCGGCCCGGCGTGGCCAATCGTAAGCAAGGCTTCCTCGTCGGGAACGGTAAAGAGAAGTTCGCCCTCGGTTACAGCCGGCGCCCTGGTATAAAAGCCGATTTGCAGCCGGTATTGGCCGGGCGGGAGGTCGGCCGGCAGGGGCAGCGCGCCCCGTTCATAAATGATTTCGCCCTCGCGCCACCGGGCCACAGGCGGATTCTGGCCGGCCGCCACTTCACTCAGACCCTCGGCCCAGGCCCGCCCTTGTGCGTCAACCAGGCGGAAAAAGAAGGTCTCGTCCGGTTTTTTGCCCAGATATTCCCAATAAAGTTCAAATTCGGCGGATTGGCCGGGCAGAAGAGGGGCCTCATCACCCGCGGCCCACTGCCAGGCCAGCAAGGAGGCAATGCCGGTGTAGGTTTGATCTTGAAGGTAATGGTCAACGCCCAGGCTGGGGTAAATCCAGGCGTAATCCAGGCCTTGCAGCAAGATGACCTTTTCCGGCTCAAAACGACTCTCAAAATAATCAAACATTATCTCATCCGGGTACTCCCGCTGCGTCTGATTGACGTAAAAGATAACGTAATCCCCGGCCAGGGCTTTGCCTTTTTCTTTGGAGTAACTGATGGAAGGGCCGTGATAATAGGGGACAAAGGTGGATTCGTACCAACTGGCCACGCGGGTTTGGGCGGGGTCAACATGGGTGTTGAGATAATCGGCGGCCAGGTTTAGCCCTTCGCCCCAGCCAATGGTAATGACCCTAGCCGCGCTCTTGATACCACCCAGCAGGGGGTTATAGTAGGTAAAGTAGTAGGGAAAAGTGGAGGCAAGCAGATAGCCGTTGGTCAGCAGGATGATGAGGAGCAGGATGAGGGGATGGCGTATTGCGCGTGGCGTATTGCGTTTTAGGTATAGAGAAGTGGCCATAGAAACCAAACCGGCAGCGGCGATGAGATCGAACCAGGGGTAGACGGGCAGGAAATAACGCTCCTGCTTTTTCTCGCCGATGGTCATGAGCAAGTAGTAACCCAAGATGAAGAGCAGGATAAGGGGCAGGTAACGGGTGAAGGTTGACTGGCCAGGTATGGCCTGTTGGCTTTCTGCCTGTTTGGGCGATTTATTGCGCCACCTATTGAAGAGCCAGACTACCGCCCCGCCAACCAGGCCCAACATCACCAACGGCGAGGTGTGGTAAAGCCAGGTAACCGGATAGAACCAGGGGCCGGGGTCCGCCACACTTTCGCCTAAAAAGAAAACGCCTTTAGCGTGCGGGCCGGTGCTATACTGAAACCCCAGGGCAAAAGCGGTTTGCAAGGTTTCCACAGGGATGACCCACATGGCGGGCCAAAAAATGAAGACAACGGCGACGGTTACGGCAAACCAGAGCAGACCATCCAGCACGAGAGAGGAGAGAGGAGAGAGGAGAGAGGATGGCTTTTTGGCAATCTGCCGCCAATGGGAAACAAAAAACCAGAGGCCGATGAGGGCGATAAAGGGCATCAGAAACAGGGAGGAGAGTTTACTCAAAAAGGCAAAACCGGCCAGCAGGCCGGATAATGCCAACCAGCCCCGCCCCTGCCGTTCTCCCCAATAGATAAAGGCGCACAGCACAGACAGAAGCATAAACGTGGTACTGAGGGCGTCGTGGTGGATCACGCGGGAATAGGCCACGTGAAAGGGGTTGAGGGCCAACAGCGCGGCGGCCACCAGAGCCACAGCCGGTCCAAACAGGCGGCGAGCCAACACATAAAAGACCACCACGCCCAAGGAGGTCAACAAAACAATGCCCAGCCGTTCCGGGGCAATAAAGGTGGGGTCCAGGGGGTTGGTAGAGACGGCCACCACGTAATCATGCAAGGATTCGGGCCGGCCATCTGCCAGCCAGCGCAGCAAAAAGCCAAAGCTGCCGCTCCACATGGTGGTCACGCCGGGGTGGCCGGTGCGCAGCGTGCAGGCCAGGCCCTCGGTGAAGGCCCATTTTTCAACCCGGGTGTCGCATTGGTAAGCCGGGTTGGTCAGCCCGGCTAAAAAATTGCGGGAGCGATCCACCCATAGGAATTCGTCGGGGGTGAGGAAGCGGTCCAGGTCCAGCACGCGGGGGAGGAAGGCCAGGAGAAAGAGGGCCAGGGCAATAAACCAGCCTGCCTTAGCCAGGCCTGAAACAAAAAAACTGAAACGGGAAACGGACGGCGAATAACCGTTAGGGCTGGTCATTTTGGTTTTGTTTCTCACGAACAAGCGTCCACGGCACGGTCCAATAATCCTGGCCGCCGGGCAGAGTCAAACGCCGACCGGTGGCGGGTTGATAGAAGCCAACAATCAGTTTGTAAAAACCGGGCGGCAAATCGGGCGGCACGGAGACAACATATTTGTCAAACACTACTTCTTCTTTAACCCAGGCACCGGTGGGCCAGTCGCCCGCGAGGGGCTGCGTATCCACCCCGGCCAGGCGCTCGTTGGTTTCGGCGTTAAGGAGTTGGACAAACACAGTATAATCGGGCAGATGGGCTGTTTCGGCGCGCCAGGCGATGTTGAGACCAAGGGTATCATCAGCTAATGAGAGTTGATAAGCGGCCAGGCCAATCTGTTGGTCAAAAATCACCTGGTTGACCGGATTCAGCTCCGGCGGGAGTTGAAAATTCCGCGCCTCAACTTCACCCAGGGGCCGGCCATCCACCAACAAGGCATACCGGCCTCGTGGCAAATCCGCCGGGAGAGGCAGGAGGTGGCGGCTGACAATCAAGTCGTCGGCCAGGCGGGTCAGGCTGCCCGGCCCTTCGGCCAGAACGAAGCCGGCCCGGGGTTCAAGGGACGTGCCGTGCTCGTCGTTGTGTTCGTTCAAAAAGTCGAAAACAGAAAGGGGCTGCAAGGTGACGATAGAGGGCGTGTTGGGCAAAGGGCCTTTGGCCAGCCAGACCACGTCAACTGCCAATAGTTCGCCCAACCGACCATAGGGCGTAAGCGGGCGAAAGCCAAGCGGCAGGGGCAAAATGCCGTGATCCAGGCCGGGCGTGAGGGTTAAGGCCCACTGGAGGGCCGGGCCGGGGTAAACATCGGCATACCGGATGCCGTTCAAATCCACCGAAAAAATAGAGCCGGAATATTCATAATAACGGATGAAGGCGGGCGACGGTTCGCCGGACTGCACTTGTTTGCGGTAGAGCACCACGTAATCCAGGTGGTCGCCCATTACGTCCGAGAGGTCGCCCGCAAAAAAGGGGGCTACGGTTGAGGCATAGGGCGCGCCCACCCGGCTATTGGGCCATTGGGCCTGCAAAAAACGGCCAACCTGGTCCAATCCCTCTCCCCAACCTATTTTGACCAGGCGCGGGGCGGTGTACGGCCCGCCCAGCAGCGGATTAAAATAGGTAAAGTAGTAAGGCGCGTAGGGCAGCAGGATGATGAGCGCGGAGAGGGTGAGCAGAAAGGGGAAGAGAAGAGAGGAGAGAGGAAAGAGGTGTTGCGTATGGCGTATTACGTATTGCGTAGTGGTAGCCTCTGGCGTCTCACTTTTATCCCCTAATTCCTGATTCCTGACCCCTGAGACTTGCGCCAACAACGTCAACCAGCCATAAGCGGCCAGCAGCGCCAGGGGCGGAAAGGCGGGCAGGATGTAACGGGGGCTGCGTTTGTCGCTGAGGGTGATGAAGAGGGTGAAGAGGAGAACAAAGCCGAGCAGCCATAGAAGGGTCATTGGATAGTTTTTGGGGGAAACGAGTGATTCTTTTTTATTCTTTGCGTGGTCATTGGGCAGATTCGGTGTTTGGCGAATTGACCGGCTCAGATACCAGGCAGCCAGGCCCGCCCCAACCAGCACCAGTGGGCTGAGTTTGAAGGAGCCATGCGCCAGGTAGTAAAAAGGGCCGAGGTCGGGCGCCTGCCAATAACCTTCGGCGTCGGCTTCTTCCTGATCGGTGGCGGAGAAAAAGGCGTTCTCTATTACCGCCAGAGGGCGGCCAAGTGGGTCAACCCAAGCAGCGGGCCAGAAGATCAGGAAAGCAAGGTAGGCGGCAAAAAGCCAGAGTAAAAATCGTTTGAACCAAAAATAGAGCGAGGCGCTCTGCCGCCAGACCCGACCGGCAAAGACCAGAATGGCAAAGGGAATGAGAAATAAGGCCGGCGCTTTGGAGAGAAACGCCAGGCCGGCCATCAGGCCGGAAAGAACGAGCAGCAGGTGGGGCGCAAACCGGCGCATTGTCTTGCGCCGGTTTGATTTTTGTTCCCGGCGAACAGCTTGAGCGGGCACAAACTCGTCTAAATTGTTTGCCCACAGCAGCAGTAACAGGGACAGAGTCATAAAAACAGCGGCGGGAGCATCGTGGCCCAGAATGCGAGAAAGAGCGACAAAGTGGGGCGAAAGCGCGATAAAGGCCGCCGCCACAAAGGCCAACGCGCGGTTGAACAGGGAGCGGGTTAGAAGGTAAACGGCCGCCACACTCAGGGAGGTCAAGATAACCATTGGCCAGCGAGTGGCCGCCAATACGTCTAACTCAGGGCGGAATTCCGGCAGGGTCAATAACCATTCGGGCAGAGAGAGACCGATATCGGCCCAATGCAGGCTGTGGTAAGCGGCCAAACCCAGGCTGCCCAACCAAGTGGTGGTCACGGCAGGGGTCAGGTTAACGGTGGTTGCGGCAAAATCGCCCCGCAAAAAAGCAGACAAAAATTGGGCGGAGCGATAGACCCACTTGGCCTCGTCGGCGGTGACAAAATGCTGCAAGGCATAAGCCCGGGGCAGCAAGGCCAACAGGAAAAGGCCGAGGCTGATGGCGGCCTCGGCAAAGAGAAAAGGTTTTTTGGTTTGGGCAATCTGTTTAACCACGGTCATCTACGGCCCGGTATCATACCATGCGGCGGAAGGGCTGGCAAAAGAACGCTCACTTTACCCAAACAGCGCCCAGGGGCACTTCCACCAGGCCACCGGCCAGCAGGGGAGCCTGCGTGTCGGGGTGATAAACAACCACCCCTACCGTATATTGGCCCGGTTGGGCGTCTGATGGAATTGGCAGCAGGTAATACTCATTGGCCGTTTCAGGCGGCCAGAGTGAGGTGCCCTGGTGGAAATTGTGTAACAAGACCCGGTCTTTTTGGGCGACCCGTTCGCCGTTGGGGCTAATGAGGCGCAGAGAAACCTTGTAATCCGCCTCCATTTGGGCCAGGGGGGCAAAGGTCAAGGCGACGGGCAGCGAGTGACCGGGGGCGGCGGTGGGAGGGATAAAGGCAGCATCCAGGCGCAGCAAATTGTCGAAGGTAGCGCCAATGGGCTGAGTGATGGCCGGCAGCGTAAAGGAGGCGTTTCTGTTGAGGGTATAAGTTTCAAGATCGTATACCGGATACGATTCCCGCGTTACGAGGACGGCATTTGTTTGCAGCAAAAAAGCGACAATTTCTTTGGCGTCGGCCTCGTGGTGTTTGTCCGCGGTCCAGCGGACCAGGCGCAGCTCGTTTTTGCCGGCAACGGCCCGGGTGGTGAGCAGGGTTTCGGCGTTATGCTCGTCAACGGGCAGGTAAATGTAGGCTGAAGGCCGGTAAGAGGCCAACAGGTAATCCAGGGTATAGTGTCGCGCTTCCGGCCCGGCGCGAATATCCATGGGCAACACGTAAACGGTATCAGGCGGAGCCTGGGCGATGTCATTAGCCAGGCGAACGGCGTAGAGATCGAAAGGCAGGGTAAAGTCAACCGCCGCAGGCCAGCGGAGAAAGTAGTTAGAGTAAGTTTGCAAAGCCAGGAGTAGGTAGCAGATAGCAGGTAGCAGATAGCAGGTAGCAGATAGCAGATGAGGACAGAGGGCGTATTTTGGGTAACGCAAAATAGAGCTGATAAGTTTGACCAGCAGCCCGGCGGCGGCAGTCATTCCTACAGCAATGAAAAGGTAGGTAGGCACAATGGCGCCGATGAGGCGCAGATGGTGGGGCGCGCCTTCGGGGGCGAGCAGGGCCGGGAGCAGCATAACGGCCCACCAGCAGAGCAGAAACAGATAAGGATTGGCGGATAGAAGGGGTCGAGGACGGATAAGGCGGTAGAGACTGACCAAAACCCCCAACAAAAAAAAGGAAGCCAGCAAAACCGGCACGGCAGGTTGGCCGGGCAAATTGACCAGGGGGTTGGGGTCGCCGGTAAAACCAACAAAGGTGCCAAGGGTGAGGGTCAAGACGCGCCCGGCTGCGCCAAACAAATCGCCCTGGCGCCAGGCAGGATTAAAAATGGATACGGCGGTTGAGCGGGTCATAAAATCGGCCGGGTGGAAAAGAAAGTAGACGAGGAGGGGGGAGAGAAAGAGAAAAAGGAGAAATAGGAACTTAGAAATTAGCAGGAGGAGGGGGCGAGTAAACGCCGCCATTGGCGGGCTTCCGGCCCGGTGGCTGCGGGCAAAAACGTTCAACCAATGGAGCGCAAAAAAGAGCAGGGGCGCCAGCAGCAATAACCGGGCGGCCAGGTAGGCATAAACCGCCAGCGCCACAAAAAACGCCGATAAGACCAGGGCAAAAAATATTCGACGCCCGGTTCCTGGTTCCTGGCTCCTGACAATACTGCGCCACAAAAAATAAAATCCCAGGGTAGAAAATAAAGGCAGGAGAATGGCTCGAAAACCGAGGCGGCTAAAATGAAGATGCCAGGCAGACAGGGCCAGGCCAAGCATCGTTAGCAGAGAAATCAGCCGCGCATGAGGACAACCCTGCCGGTTTGCGCCGCCGAACAGCACAAGCCCCAAAGGATAAACCGCAGCCACGCTTAAAATGCCAACCAAAGCGGCGGGCAGACGCAGGGCCAGGGGAATATTCCCCAAAATGGTGGTGCTTGCCGCCATAAGATAGGGCCAGAGCGGTTCTTTACCCCCGCCAATCCGCCACCACAGTTTTGGCTCGCCGCGTAAAACGTCAAAGGCAGCCACGCCGTTGCCGGCTTCGTCAAAATTTAGGCCGGGGGGTAGAACTGGCAGGTGGTAGAGGCGGAGAAATGTAGCCAGGAGGATGATAAAGAAGGGAAGAAGGGAGAGGAGAGAGGAGAGAAGGGCAGGGGGTTGTTTAAGGTTTACGGTTTCACTGTTCATGGTTCATTGGGATAACAATAGGCGGGCCAAGAGTTTCGCCGGTGGCCAGGTGGTAGACCACAATTTCAAAACTCTCTATTTGCTCGACCTCCGTTTCAGGCAATTCCAAAAGGTGCGTATCGGTTACGTAATCACCTTGCCGCCATTGGGAGGTGGGCAGCAAGCCATTAACCGGCCAGCTATCCTGTTGGGCCAGCAGTTGCCCCTCAGCGGCGCGGGCACGGACCGAGATAGTATAGTCAACAGACAGGGGAGTCAGGGCATGCCAGTAGAGAGTTAGACGGGAGTTTTGCCTTTCGTAACCGGCCAGGCGCAGGGTATCGGCCAAACCAATATTGAGGGGAATGGCTGTAGGCGGAAGGTCGGTGAGGATGAGTTTGGGGCCGGGATAGACTTTGGCGTAAACGACATCCTGGATGGTGATAATTTTCTCCGGCGGTTGCGCTTCAAAATAACGCACAATTTCCGGGCTGGGGGCCAGGCGCTGCATTTGGGCCAGATAGAGCACCACATAATCGGCGCGGAAGGCGATGTCGTTGGTATAAAAATTCTCGCCCGTCCCGGCAAAGTAAGGCAGCAGCGTTTGGGATGGGGTTGAGGCTACGTAAAGCTGTTCGGCGTTGGGTTTGGTATTGAGATAAGCCGCGACTTGCTCCATACCTTCGCCCCAGCCCATCAACGTTGTTTTTGCCGCGCGAGTGGGGCCGCCCAGTAGCGGGTTGAAGTAAGTGAGATAGTAAGGGTAGTAGGTGAGAACCGGCAGGAAGTGAAATACCAGGAGAATGAAAAGTAAGAAATTAGAAATTAAAAAGGCCGGGCTTAGGGATTTGAGATTTGAGATTTGAGATTTAAAAAAGGAGCCGAACACCCAATTTAACAAACCCATCCAGCCAATGGCCGCCAGCAGATCCAGAAACGGGAACAGCGGTAGCAGGTAACGATCCTGTTTTTTGGGACTGAGATTGCCAAAAAACAATAGGGCAATAACAAATAGCCAGAAGTAGAAGGAGGCCCGGCGAGTTGAACCTGTCCGGTGGGGATGAAGGTTAGGGATAAAGACGAATAAAGATAAGACGCTGCCAAGCAGGACTACGGGCGTAAGCCGGAAGGGAATGACGTAAAAATAGAACCAGGGTCCGGGGTCAAGCGTAGCCCGGCCCAAAAAGTAAACCAGGTGGCCTTCCTCGACCTTGCCAAAGGTTTCGGCCCACATCTGGTTAAACGTGCCCAGGGGGTCCACCCACATACTGGGCCAGAGCAGAACGAAGACGAAGAGCGCCACACCCCCCCAAACGACGACAACTGCAAGCCAGGGCAGAACCAAGCGGATGACCGACTGCGGCCAGCGGCTTAGTTGTTTTTTGTCCTGCCAGAGTTTTAGCCCGGCGCAGCCCCCAGACATACCAATGACAAATAGGGCCATAAATTGGCCGGGAGCTTTGGTGAGCGCGGCCAGGCCGCCAAAAACGGCGGAGAGAACCAGATAAATAAAGGCCGACCGGGGAAAAAAATTAGAAATTAGAAAGTAGAAATTATTGCCAGTTTTTTCGTTCCCTAACTTGTTTTTCGCCAACTTTTCAAGGTACACAAAAAAAGCCAGGGCCGATAGGCTCATAAAAACAGCCACCGGCGCGTCGCCATGGGCCATGCGGGAATGGGCCAGGTAAAAGGGGTCAACGGCCAGAAAGAGCGCGCCCAGCAGGGCCAAACGTTTGGGCAACAATTGGCAGGCCAGCAGGTAAACGGCCGGCACAGCCGCCGCGGTTAAGAGGGCATAGGGCAAACGATTGGCTACCAGCAACGTCAAAATATCGCCATAAATGTACTCGGTGAAGGGGGGGACTGGCTGGCCGGTGAAAAGGTCAACCAAATATTGACCCGCTATGCCCAGAGCATCCAGCCAACTCATCGTTACACCCGGATAAAAATGCCAATAAGTGCCGCGCCAGTCGCCCCGCAAAAAGGCGGCAATTACATCGCTGCCGGCAAAAAAAATGTTGGTGTTCTCATCGCTGGTCAAGAAACGTTTCAGGCCAGGCAGACGAGGGAATAGCGCGAGTAGGAAAAGAAGAAAAGCAACGAGACGGGGATGGTCGAGAAAAGAGACAGGAAATGGATTGCGGTTGGGGGCTGGCGGATTTTGGCTGTTTGAGAGATGAGCGGTCATGGCAGCGTGAACTCTCCTAAGATAACGGCGTTTTCGCCGGAGGCGTCGTTGGCCACGGGTAGGCGTTCCAGCGTGTCGAGCTGGTAGAGGCCAACCAAAACGGTATAATTCCCGGCGGGCAAATCTGGGGGGAGCGACAGGGTGATGAGGTCAACCACGGTCTCGCCGGGCAGCCAATGGCTGGTAGGATAAAGCCCGGCCAGGGGCTGACCATCCTGTTGCGCCACCGTATCGCCCGCTTGATTGCGAACGTGTAGAAAAGTGGTGTAATCGGTGGGCAGGGAGGTGAGGGGTTGCCAGAAAAGAGTGAGGCTCAAGGCCGAATTTGGCCCATCACTGAGGGTGTAACCAAGCAGTTGAATTGAATTGCCCAGGGTAGCGTTGATAAGGGTTTGGGGCTGGGTGGGCAACGGAATACGATCAGGCCGGGTGCGGTAGACCAGGGCATTGTCTTTGGCCCAAACCTGCTCCATTTGATTGTTGACCACAGCCAGCCAGTCACCTTTGAAATAAACCGGCTGGCGAATGGTATCAATAACAAACCAGGTTCGTTTACCGGCATTGAGAGCCATATTAAAATCGGCGGCAGTGCCCACCCAGGGCGCACCCAACCAGCGGTCAACGGGAACAGGGCCGGACTTGAGCAAAAACTGCTCGGCTTCTTTTTGAACCGTAAAGCCATCGGCATGGCCCAGATAAAGACCGGCTGCGGGAGTATTCATCGTCAGCAAGGTGTCGCCCGGCTGCCAATTAGCCTGCACAAAAGCTAACGCCTCCTCATAGGCCGGTTCGGGAGTGACCAGGGTTAAACGCAGGTCGTTAAAACCGACGGCTACGAAGAAGATGAGCAGAACGAGGGAGACAAACGTGGGGGAGAGAAACCGGGCCGGGGAAGGTAGCCCGCGCTGCCAACAGGACACCCTGCCCTCTTTTCTCTGCGCCACATGCCGGATGCCGATTTTCCCCAATAAGGCGGTCAAAGGTGAAACGAGTATAAATCTAAAATTAAAGATGGCGCTGGCCGCGATGAGGTAAAAAAGGGGCAGGTACATTACCACGTAGCGGGGGTTGCGGCGGAAGGGATCGAGCAAAGTGATCATTTCCAGGATAATGAGGCCAAAAACAAGCCATAGAAAAATAGAGAATAGGGAATAGGAATTAGAAATGGATTTCTTTTTTCTGATTTCTAATTTCTGACTGTTTGCGCCGGCGAGCCAAACAAGCAGGCCGATCACCGCGCCAATGAGGGTAGCGATAGTGAGCCAGAAATGGTGGGGCACGCCAAATTGGCGGGAGAGAAATTTGAGGGCATCGAGCCAGGAAAAGTGGAAGGCGGTCTGGTAAGTGACTGTCTTGAACAATTCCTGCCAAAGAGGACCACTGCCCGGCTCGACCAAAGTTGGGACACCAAGGGGTTGGCCTAAACGTTTTACCAGGAGCGCCAGGCCAATGATGGCCACCAGAGTCAGGCCATCCAGAACAACAGTTGGCCTGAGAAACCAGGGGCGGATAGCGGGTTTTTGTCTTGAGGAGAGCCAGCCCAGGCTAAGCATGGCTACTAACAAGGGTGGGAGTAGGGTCAAAACGCCCAGTTGGGTGAGCAGGGCAAAAAAAAGGGTCAACCAGGCCCACCAGCGATATTTGGCCGGAGCGGGCCAGATCGAGCCACGATAAGCCCAGTAAACGGCCAGCAAAACCAGGAGGGTGGCCAGGGCGTACATTCGCGCCCGTCCCCCCCAGACCATGCCTTCGGGGCTAAAGGCAAACAGCCCGGCCGCCAACAGGCCAAGAGGGGCGGAAAGAGAGGTGGTAAACCCACGGCGGCCAAGCGTGTAAAGCAAGGGAATGGTGACGGCGCTGACGAGCAGGCTGGGCCAGCGGGCAAGCATCAAGCTCCAATGCGCAGGCTGCCATTGCGAGACTGGCGCGTTGATAAATAAAGCGGCAAAAGGGGCGATCACGTAAGTGGCCAGCAGGCCGTGTTCGTAAAATAGGCCGGAAGGCAATACCGGCCAGCCGTATTGCAAAATCTGGCGGGCGGCCAGCCCGGTGGTATATTCGTCAAAAAAGGGATGCGTGGAAATGAGATAGTGCAGACGCAGGGCAAAACCGGCCAGGGTGAGGATAATAAGGGTGATAGTTGGTAAACGCATAGGTAAAAGAATTAGAAATCTCTAATTTCTAATTTTCTGATAAATTTCTACATATTGCTCGGTAATGTACTCCCAGGCAAATTCCTGTTCGGCGATCTTGCGGCTTTCTTTGCCCATACGCTGTCGCTCGTAGGGATTATCCACCAGATCGGCCAGGCGTTCGGCCAGGACAGCCGGATCGTTGATGTCTACCAGGTAGCCGTTGACGCCTTCGCGCACCAATTCTCCCAGGCCGGAGGCGCGGGTGGCAACGATGGGCAGGCCACAGGCCATTGCCTCTAACACGGTGTTGGGCATTCCTTCCCAGGTGGTGGCCGTAACAAACACGTCGGCCTGCCGGTAACGGGTGACAATGGCTTCCCGGTCCACCCAGCCCAAAAAATGCACATGTTTGGTGAGTTGGTGGGCCACCGTCAATCGTTCTAAATTGGCCCGGCGTTCGCCATCGCCAATCAATTGTAATTCAAAATTAACCATGCCCATCTTTTTCAGCCGGGCCACACCTTCCAGGAGAGTTTCCACGTTCTTAAAGGCGTTAAACCGACCCACAAACAGCAAACGCACCGGACCGTCGTGGCTGCGCTGCCGGGGTGGCGTAAACTGCGATAGTTCAATGGCATTGGGAATAACGTGGATGGGCAAATCCATAGCGGTTTCGTGGGCATATTCCCGCAAGCCGTTTGACACGGCTACCAAGGCGTCGGCGTCGCGCCAGAGCCAGCGGACAAAAGGCCGCAGCACCCGGTAGTGTTTGGCAAATCGTTTGACTTCGTCCGAGGGCACGTCGGCCCCCCGCAACGAGATGAGGTAGGGCAAACCGTACACCCGCTTTAAGGCCCAACCAATCGGCCCATCGGGCAGGCCAAAAAAAATGTGCACCAGGTCGGGTTTGAATTCACGCGCCTGGGCCAAACCGTGCCACAGGCCGCTCAATAAAAACGTGCCCATTTCAAACGTGGAACAATACTCCTGGCGCTGGCGCAACACCGGGATGCGCCGCACTTCTACTCCATCAATAAATTCAACCGGCTTGAGGCCGCGAATAGGATTGGTCAATTCCCAGGTGAGGCCGGTGTTGCGCAGGATAAAGCCAATCAGCAGAAGCAGAGTCCCCAGGATCGTAAAACCGTGGTCGCTTAAGTCTTTGTTGAAGGCGAGTTTGATGTAAACCAGGTAAATCCAAAATCCCAAACCGGCGAGCACGGACATATTGCCAAAAAAAGTGTAAAGCTGGGTAGGCCGGCTGGTGATAACCCGCACCGTATGCCCCATTTCCACCAGGCAGGCAGCGATTTTCTGGCTGGCCTTGCCACCGCCGGCACCAATGGGGGGAAATTCGTAATTAATGATGAGTATGCGCATAGGCTCAAATGTTGTTGACTGTGCAGGATGAGGGTGAAAAAGAGTCTGCGAAAATACGAAGGGCCGTTGAGTAGATGTCTAAAAGAGGTCAAACCATTTTTTATCCTTGACGGCCCCCGCCGCTACGGGATTGAAGCTTTTATCCCATTTGGTCCGGCGATTGTAGACGGCCCGGGTAAGATTGACGCCATTCAGGTCGGCGCCGCGCAAATCCGCGCCGCGCAGGTCGGTTTCGTACAGGCTGGACTCGCTCAGGTTGGCCTCACGGAGATGGGCGCCGCCGAGATTGGTTTCACTCAGGTTAGCCTCGGATAGATTGGCCTCAGTTAAATTGGCCCCGCTCAGGTTAGCCCCAAATAAATCGGTGGCGCTTAAATTGGCTTCGGTCAGATCAACGCCGGCCAGATCGGCCAAACGCAAATTGGCAAAAACCAGGTTGGCCTGGCGCAAATTAGCCCTACCCAGATTGGCTTTCATTAAGTTGGCAAAAATCAGGCTGGCTTCGCTCAAGTTGGTTCCGCTCAAATTAACTTGATACAAGTCGGCCTCGTTCAGATTCACCCGGCGCAAATTGACGCCGTTCAGGTCAACGCCGCTCAATTGGACCCGACGCAAGTCTGGTGCCTTGTTTTCCCGGTGCGCAATTTTAACAATTTGGATAACTTCTTCTCGTTCCATCACTTCTCTCAAGGAGTTATATTACCCGCTGCCCAAATTATACGCAAGCCGGGGGCTAACGGCAATCTCGAAATTTCATTTTACCCTGGCTTTGCGGGCCAAAACAATCTGCCAGGGAAAGGAGTAACCATGCCAGACCAAGTCAACCACCCCCCTGACCATCCTCCGGAAACTACGGCCGGTGTAATTGTGCAAATGCTCCGGGTCGTTGCCCAGGGCCGACACGTGTTTGCCCCGCAAAAAGTTTGAGACGCGAAACCAGGGTTCGTGAGGAACGCTCAACAGCAGGTAGGCTGAAGACACGCGGGCCAATTCGCGCAAACCAACGGTCGAGTTGGGCAGGTGTTCCAACACCTCCAGGCAAAGCACCAGGGGAAAGCCGTTATCGGGAAAGGGCAAATGATGCAGGTCAAATACCACCAGGGGGGCCTGGTGCGCCACGTTGGCCCGGCCCCAGCCCAATGCCTCAAGGCTAAAGTCGCCGCCAACTATTGTGAGCGCAGGGTTTTGCTGGCGCAAATAGTTAATCACAAAGCCTTCCCCACAACCGGCGTCAAGGATGTAATTGGCCTTTGTCTGTCGCACCAATTTCGTAATTTTTTGGTGAAATTTTTTTAACAGGAACCGTTGGAAGGGATTGGGATTAAGGTGTTTTTGGAGATTGCCGTGACCTTCTATCATCAGTGTTTGAGCACTTTTTGAATAACATATTCCTGTTCGGGGCGATAGGTAAAGTAGCGCAACATTTCGCCCAGCAGGCCGGTTGAAAATAATTGAATCCCCAAAATCATGGCCAAAATGCCCACCGTAAAGAGGGGACGGGTGCCAATCGGCCCCACTTCGGCAACGCCCCAGGCCCGCAGCAACCACAACCCGGCCAGGTAAAGTTCAATTAAACCGCCCAGGCCAAACACAATGGCCCCGCCGGTGCCAAAGAGTCGCAGGGGATGTTTGAGATAGGTTTGTAAAAAAAGAACCGTAATCAGGTCTAACGTGCCGCGCATGGCCCGGCCCACGTTGCCGTATTTGGAACTACCGGCGTGCCGGGGATGGTGCTGCACTGCCAGTTCGGTAACGCGAAAGCCTTTGCCCGCCGCCAAAACCGGGATAAAACGGTGAAAGTCGCTATAGAGAGAAATCTGCTCGGTTACGGCCCGGCGGTACACTTTAAAACCGCAGTTGAAATCGTGCAACTTCACCCCGCTAAACGTGGTTACCGCCCAATTGAACAAACGCGAAGGCAGGGTTTTGTCAACCGGGTCCTGGCGATGGTAACGCCAGGCCGCCACCAAATCATAACCCTCGGCCAGTTTGGCCAGCATAGCCGGAATTTCGGCGGGATCGTCCTGCAAATCGGCATCCAGGGTGATCAGGGTTTGGCCCCGGCTGTGGCGAAAGCCGGCAGTAAGGGCCGCAGTTTTGCCAAAATTCTGCTGAAAGTGGATCACCTGGACCGCCGGGTCACGCTCAAAGAGGCGGTTTAAAATTTCCGCGGACCCATCGGTGCTGCCGTCGTTGATAAAGATGATCTCATACGGTTGACCCACCTCCGGCAGCGTTTCGGTTAACTTTTGGTGCAACAGTTCTAAATTCCCTGCCTCATCCAGCAAAGGAATGACAACTGAAAGGATTGGCTTGGTTTTCATGGTTTGGCCGGCCGGTAAGGCTCTATCACTTACTTTCTGCTATTTTTGGTTAATATAAACTTCTTCATGATAAGACCGCTCCGTATTCACCGACCACAAATTGTGTTTTTCGCCCGTAATATTTTTTACGGCCAGCATGGCCGTGAGCATGGAATGGTCTTGATTGTTGTACATGTGCAGGCCGTTGCGCCCGGCAGATTGCAGATTCTCAATGGTGTCAAGATATGTTCTGATGATATCAAGGTGTTTCTGGTATGCGCCCATGTAAACAGGATAGGCTTTGGGCTGGCGCAGGACCACCCCCTCCACCACGTCCTTTTCGGCCACCAGGCCCATACGGGCCATTTCTTGCCGGCCCAGGGCTACCAGGTCGGCGTCGGCCATCTGCCACAATTCATCGCCTTCGGCGCAAAAATATTCCAGGCCAATGCAGGTGGTCTCCGGTTGAGCGGGAGGAATCATTTCAGGACTCCAATTTTTGAAGTTTTGGATGCGGCCCACTTTGACCTCCGGGCTGTGAATATAAATCCAGTTATCGGGAAAAAGGTCATCCCGCCGAACAATCAAGGCTACGGTCAAAAAATCGCGGTAAGCAAGCTGACGCGCCGCTGTCACAACGTCTGATGGTGGGGTCGGTTTTATTTTTAGGATCAATTCGCTCAAGGGCATACTGGAAATGAAATGCCTGCCCAAAGCCATGATTGGCCCATTGGGGCTATTGGCCACAATGTGTTTGACCCGCCCCCCGGCCACATACACTTCCACCACGTCAGACTCCGGCATCACCCGGTGGCCCTGGGCCTCAATCAATTCCTGCACCCGCCGCCAGAGCATGCCCGGCCCGCGCCGGGGATAATGAAACGTATCAATCAGGGTTTTGACCTGCTGGTTTTTAGGCTTGAACAAGGCGTCTTTGACCGCCCGCGACAAAGAAAGCCCCTTGATGCGTTGGGCGGCCCACTCGGCCTTGATTTCGGTGCAGGGCATGCCCCAGACTTTTTCGGTATAAGTTTTGAAGAAAATCTGGTACAGGCGCCGGCCAAAGCGGTTAGACACCCACTCCTCAAAATTTTCTTCCTGGGGATAAGGGTGGATTTTAGCCCACCCATAACTGGCCCCCACCCGGACGCTTTCCACCAGGCCCAGCTTAAACAAGGCATCAAAAAAACGGATGGGATAGTAAAAAAATTTGTTTTTGTAATAAATCCGCGATAGGCGACGGCGGGGCAAAAAGTCATCGCCCAACACCTCGTGCCACATGGCTTCCACTTCGGCCACTTTGGTATAAAAACGATGGCCGCCAATGTCAATGCCGTAGCCTTTGTAATTCTCGGTGCGAGCAATCCCGCCAACCAATCGCTCTTTTTCAAAAACAATGGTCTTTTGGCCAAGCTTGGCCAATTGGTAAGCCGCAGTCAGGCCCGTTGGCCCCGCTCCAATGATGACCACGTCTGAGGTGATGGCGGTCTCGGTTTTGAGTGCTGTTGACTTGTCTATGGCGTCACTCCACCGGCCCGATCTAGAGATCAACTTCGTGGTGTCCCGTAAGCAGCGCCACTTTGTTGTTGTCGTTGAGTTTGCGCAATTCGGCCATAAGTTCCTGGGCCTCCTGCTGCTTTTTAAGCTCAATGCCGTAAATCAACTCGGTCTGCGTTCCGGCCTGAACGGTTTCAACCGCAATCAGGCTAAAACGGGCCAGGTACCGGGCAAAAACGCGGTCAAACAGAGTGTCGTAGGGCATGTCGGCCGGCAACCTGATCTTGAGGATTTGCTCTCGAATGTCTTTGGCAAACAGGTTGAGCGTAGCCATGCCCCACCAGATAAAAGAAATGATCACCGTAGCAATAATGGCCAGCAGGTAAAAGCGCGTGCCTACGGCCATGCCAATGGCCATGGCAAAGAAAATATAACCCACATCGCGGGTATCTTTGACCGCGTTACGAAACCGCACAATGGACAACGCGCCCACCAGGGCAAAGGCTCGCGCAATGTTAGAGCCGATGATCAGCATGATCACCGCCACCACCATGGTCATCATAATCAAGGTATGCACGTAAGATTGGGTGTATGAGACGCCCCGGTAGGTGAGTCTGTAAACCCAGGCAATTATCAACGAGAGCACAAAGCTGAGGATCAAGACAAAAATAACATCTTCCGTGGAAAAAACATTGGTAGCATCCTGGAGGCTCTCCAGGAGTTTTAAGAAATCCATTACCATTCCCTCTTTTTTAATAAAATATTTGCTGATGCTGTAATAGCGCCTTGGATTGCTCCAAAGCAGTGCAGTATTTGCTAATTCGGCGCAAGGTGCAGCGATGTTTGCCGATCAGCTCGGTTAACCAGTAAGGCACCCGGTAGTTTACTTTAATTTCCAGAACACACGACCCCGGCGGCATAAAAAAATGATTTTCCACCTGGCCGGCGGAAAGTAAAGACAGGTCATGGGTGCGGCCTTTTAAGTTGGTGTCAAACGTGACCCGCAGGCCAGGGTCGTATTCACCGCCGTTAAAGGCCAGGCGGTCGTAACTGACCACGCAGGCCGGCTGCAATTGCAGAGTATAATACAAATATTGGATTTCCTCAATCACGGCCTGCTCTGTTGCCGACACATTCTCCACCGGCTCACCGGCCCCACACAGGGCAATGGCCAAGGCGTAGGACATTTTGACTCGTTTTTTTTGCAGGGTCTTGTTTCTGCGTTGTTTGATTTCGGCAAAACAAGGGGTGTCGGGCGTAACCACCTGGTCGCCGTAAACCCGCACCCGCACCTTGCGCCGAAACTTGTGCCCTTCAATTTTATCCCAATAGGCTTTGTAGTCATCCGTGTCGTAGTAAAGGCTGGTGATGTTATAACGCCCCTGCGCGTCGCCCATAACGTCGGGCTGCAAATAATCGGCCAACACCTCCACCAGCCGGCCCTGCTGTTCCCGGCTCAAAACGTATTTAAGTTCAAAACGGCTATACTCTTTTATTCTCATCATACTCTCTAAAAACTCATTTTGCGGAATCTTACTGAGGCAACTTCTCAAGGCGTATTACGTATTCTATAGTGCCTAAACGAAATGGGTGCGTTTCAAATCAGTTGAAGGAGTGCAAATTTCATTCTGCCTCTGCCAAAAAGCGGAATAAATTCCGCACTCTAGGGGTAGTCTCAACTCAAATGAAACACACCCAAACGAAATACGCGATACGGAATATCTGTTCAAAGTGGGCTACCCATCTCTAATTTCTAATTTCTAATTTTTAGTTTCTAAGGCTGGCTCATCCTTGCCCGGCGAACCGTGCAGGTTGGCACTGGCCCGCCAACTGAGGGGATTATCCGGGTCCGCGCCCGGATCAACCAGAACCAATGAATCGCCGCGCCCATCCGGGCTGACCGGCCAGCCGTTTTCATCATTATAATTCACCGACACCACCACCTTACCCCCAGCGTCCCGCAGGATTATCTTTTCTCCCTGGTTGGCCAATTTACCCTGATAAACACCCCCCCTGAGAACACCGGGGTATCGTTGGGCAAAGGTCTCTGGATTTCTAACCAGCACTACCAAACCATCAGGAGGCAGAGGAACCGCACCAGGAGGAAAAACAAACTCAATGCCCTCATCAAAATACATCCCGGCCAAATTTAAGGCCGTCTCGCCCACATTCT
This sequence comes from Anaerolineae bacterium, assembly GCA_016931895.1. Lineage (NCBI taxonomy): Bacteria > Bacillati > Chloroflexota > Anaerolineae > Anaerolineae bacterium. The sequence goes on along the minus strand of JAFGDY010000296.1, from coordinate 27,414 downwards.
TCAGTTCAACAAACTCGTAGCCACTTCCGCCCAAGGGGTTGTACATAATTTCGGTCAGGCTGAGTTGACTTTCGCGCTCCACCACTTTAAACACAGCCTCATGCAAGGCGCTCCACGTTTGGCCTGTTCCGGCTGCCGGGTCGTCGGCCAAAACCCGCGCTTTAATCGGGGTAGTGGCGGTTAACACCAGGGGAGTTTTGTAGGCGACGGCCCCGGACGCAACCTCGCCGGTCACCGGCAGGCGGGGATCAGAGCCATCGGTGGTATAGTAAATCACGCCCTCCGTAGCGGTCATTGTTAAATTGAAGCCGGCAGGCACCACGCCTCTGTGCTGATTAAAAACGGGCGGATCAATATTTGGATAGTAACCAACCTGGCGAGCTTGAGCGATCAACTTGTCCCCGTTGCCCTCCATCTGGGCCAACACATCAGCCCGGGCCTTGAGCCAATCGGCCTGGGTCACAGGCGTTTCGTGCCGAACATCCCCCCAGCGGGCCGATTCGCCGATAATGGCCTGCTCAATTGGCTGATTGATCCGCAGCCAACGTTCCTGGGCGTTGGCCTCGGTCAGCGCGCCATCGTTAAAGAGATGCTTGTACAGCCGGTCGGCCAGTTCCATTTTAAAATCCGGGTTTTGGCTGAGGGCGTCAAAAAGGCGTTTCAGGGCGTTGCGCGGCCCGGTTTTACCCACATTGATCAGGGCGCCATCATCCCACACATTTTCCGCATCCCAAACAAAGTATTTTATTTTGCCCGCCGGATTTTGGATAATCGCGTACCAGTTGTTTTCGGTCCAGCTATCGGCCCGGCCACCATACCAATTTAAGATGAAAAAGTCAATAAATTGAGGGATGTCAACATAAGCGGTGAGGGCGGCATATTTTTCAGGGTCGGCCAGGTTCCCTTCACTGGCCAAACGATGCAGGGTATCATACCGGTCGCTGCTGCCGCTGAGTGGCTCACCGTGGTTGACGCCATGCCACAACTCCTGTTTATCAGGTGATGTTTCGTCGGCAAAACCGTGTTTAATGGCAAACCAATCGTCTTTATCGCCGCCAAAATAGGCCGAGGCAAACGAGGCGTCCGGCCTTTCGATGACGTTGTACAAACCCCAATACATCCCGTTGAGATAGAGGTGCACAAACATACCGTGCGAACCGACCCCGGAGAGGTCAACCTGGGTAGCTCGCATCCATTCATCGCGGGTATAAGTAACGGCTCGCTGGTCGCTGCGCGGGCGTCCGGCGTAACTACGGCTGGTGCCGCCGCGCAGCACCAGGGTATCGAACTGCGTGACCGGCGAGTCGGGGAACAGGGGATATTCAAGTTTGGTGGCTCCGTATTTGGCTTTGAAAAACAGGCGAAAGGAGTGTTTGGGAATATACTCCCATCGCGCTTCCCCGCCCTGAATACGCAGGCCCGCGTTAGTTTGAAACCCCTCTTGCTGGGAGTCAGGGTAAATCAACTCCACCGAAACAGGCCGCTCCCAGACTTCGCCCCTCATTCTGGGCTGGCCATAGATATTGTAGTTTTGCATTTCGGTAACAATAGATAGAGAGGGAATTGAAACCATGCCTTCTCTGATCTCGTCCCGGTAGAGAGGATCGTTAACCACGGCGGGGTCCATCTCGTAATCGGCCAGCACCGGCGTGTCTTTAACGTAGCCGCCGATGTTTTTGGAATGGATACCCCAGGTATCGGGAAAGTTGGGGGGATGCGCCGGTTGGGCCAGCACGTCATCAAGAAAAAGGTAGGTATGCGTGTCCAGATAAGAGGGCAAAAAACCCGGCTTAAAGGCCACGGCCCGCACCAACGTTGTTCCGGCAATGCTCAGCGGCCCGGTGTAGGTTTGGCCGTTGGTTTCGGTGGGCCGGCTGCCATCCGTGGTATAACGAATAGTGGCCCCTTCGGTGGGGGTGCTCAACTCAAGGGTGAGGGGATCGTTATAAAAGCCGCGCGGCTGGCTAAAGAGGAGCGGGGCCACCACGCCGGCCCAGGTTGTGGTTTCGTCGTTGGCTGCGCCGGGAGAAGGGTTGGCCAGGTAACCGTATACACCCTGGCCATAGCGGCCATAGCTCAGGTCCCTAAACTGCGGCGGGAACTGCGGCGCGGCCACATCTATTAACTGGTTGTATAAAATATTGTAGAGGGCCAAAAATTCGCCTTTTTGGTTGAGTTTAAAATTAGTGTGCAGGGATGAACCAGGCTCCCCAGATTTGCGGTCTTTGCCGGAGGCAAAAACCGCCAGGTATTCGTGGCTGCCCAAGATTATGTCCGGGAAGGTCCACTTGGCTAACCGGTTGGGGTCGTCGGTTAAAGACCAACCGCTCAGGTTGACCGGCTGCTGCCCCGCATTGTAAATTTCAATCCAATCCGCATAGTCGCCATCTTCGTCGGTCAAGCCGCTGCCATTGACGGCCACAAACTCATTGATCACCAGGTTGCCGGGAATTTCTTTGGCGGAAATAAAAAGAACCCACCGCGCGCCCAACAACAGGCAAGCTAAAACGGCTGTAAAAAAGATTGTTTTACGAAGTCTGCGGATGATCATAATCATTAGCGACGAATGACCAACGACGAATAACGAATGACGAAATTTGGTCGTTGGTCGTCAGTCTTTGGTCGTCAGTCTTTGGCCGGATAGGGTAAACGCAGAGTATAGTACAAATACCGGATTTCCCCAATCACGGCCTCTTTTTATGGGGCCGGTTCGTCTCTGCCGGGTGAACCATTTACCTCGATACTGGCCCGCCAGTGCTGCGGATTGTCTACATCCCCGGCCAGGTCCACCAAAATCAATGAATCGCCCCGGCCATCCGGGCTGATGGGCCAGCCATTTTCATCGTTATACGCTACAGAAACCAAGATGTCGCCCGACCCGTTACGCAGGGTGAGCCGTTCGCCCTGGTTTGATAATTTTCCCTGATACACCCCGGCAATTTCCACCCCCGGATAACGGCTGGCAAAAGCGCCGGGGTTGCGGGCCAGCACAATCATCTGGCCGGGCGCAAGCGGGGCCACTGCCGCCGGAAATTTAAACGCAATCCCTTCATCAAAAAACGCGCCGCCCAGGGGCAAATCCGTATCGCCGGTGTTTTTTAACTCAATGAATTCGTATTGGTTCCCGCCCACCGGGTTGTACATTATCTCGGTGAGGGCCGCCTGCGGCCCGGCGGCCCGCAGTTTGAAGGTGGCTTCATTCAGGGCGCTCCACACCGGCCCCTCACCGGCCTCACCGGCCAATGCCCGCGCTTTGATAAACGTGGTTGTGGTCAACGGCAGCGGGGTGTCATAAATCAAAGCCTCGGGCAAAACTTGGCCGCTAGCGGGCAGGCGGGGGTCGGCGCCGTTGGTGGTGTAGTAGATGGTCGCTCCGCTAACCGGGGTAGAAATGGTCATGGTCAGTTCAAAATCCCCGGCCACCAAACCGCCCTGTTGGTTAAAAACCGGCGGGTCAAGCGGCGGATAATACCCCATGGCCCGCGCCTGGGCCAACAGTTTGGCGGCATTGCCCTCCATTTGGGCCAACACATTATCTCGTGCCTTGAGCCAGTCGTCCCGCGTTAGCGGCGGCTCTTGCCTAACATCTCCCCACCGGGCCGACTCGCCCACAATGGCCCGGTCAAGCACTTGATTGAGCCGCCGCCAGCGGGCCTTAGCCTGGACATCGGTAAGAACGCCGTTGTGAGAGAGATGTTTGTATAACCGGTCGGCCAATTCCATTTTGAAGTCCGGATTCTGGCTCAAGGCTTCAAAGAATATTTTGACGAGGTTAGGCCGACCGGCCAGGTCGTTTTGGCCCAGGTGAATTTTGGCCCCCTCGTTCCAACTTTCTTCCCCATCCCAAACCAAAAAATTCACCCGGCCCGAGGGCCGGTTGGGCAACACGGCATACCAATTGTTTTCCGGCCAATCCTCAGTACCCGCATACCAGTTTAAGATCAGGTAATCTATGAATTGGGTCACATCCAGATACGCTTGAACCAGCGCATACCGGTCGGACGCGGCCAGGTTGCCGCTGTTGACCAAGGCCAATAATTCACTAAAGCGGTCGCTGGAGCCGCTCACCGTGCCCCGGTGATTGATTACGTACCACTCCTCTTTTTGACCGCCAAAATATGAGGCGGCAAAGGCCTCATCCGGCCTTTCCACCAGGTTATACAGGCCCCAATAGAGGCCATTGAGATAGAGATGCACAAAAATGCCGTGCGCGCCAACACCCGACAGGGCTATCTGCGAAGCGCGCAGCCATTCATCGCGAGTATAAGTGGTCAGGGCGTGGTCGGCCACTTCGGGATGGCCGGCATAACTGCGGTCTACGCCGCCACGCAAAATGAGGGTGTCGAACTCATCTACCGGGGCATCGGAGAAAAGGGGGTATTTGAGGGTGGCAGCTCCGTACTCATCTCGAAAGAAAAGCCGAAAAGAGTGCTTGGGCATAAATTCCCACCGCCCCGCCCCACCCTGAATCCTGAGACCGGCATTGATTTGAAAGCCTGTTTGGCTGCCGGTAGGGTCAATCAATTCCACCGATACCGGGCGCTCCCACTCCCGGCCTCTATTCCGGGGATGGGCGTAAATGTCAAAATTTTGGGGATGGGTGGTAATGGAGAGAATAGGAATAGTTTGCAAATCATCTGTGATGGTTGGGCGATAGCGCGGGTCGTTAACCACGTTGGGGTCCAGTTCGTAATCGGCTTGCACTTCCTCGCCCCTGGCGTGCCCGGCAAAATCAATCTCGTGGATACCCCACGTTTTGGGAAAACCGGACGGCAAAACCGGCTGTCGCAACACGTCGTTCAAAAAAAGGTAGGTGTGGGCCCGGGGGGGGGAGGGTAGAAAATTGGGTTTAAAGGCAGTGGCCTGCACAAAGGTGGTGGTGCTAATGAGGATCGGCTGGACGTAGAGGAGGCCGCGCGTTTCCGTAGGCTGCCCGCCGTCGGTGCTAAAACGGATGGTGGCGGCCGGGTCAGGCGAATGAAGGGCCAGGGTGAAGGGAGCGTCGTAAACACCGCGTTCCACGCTAAATTCTACCGGGGGCAATACCCCCTGCCAAACCAGGCTGTCGTTGTTTGGCTGGCCGGGGGTGGCTGTGGCCAGATAGCCGGCCTGCCCCTCATGCCCATAACGACCGTAGGCCATATCTCTAAACTGTTTTGGAAACGACGGCGAAAATTGGTCCATAAAGCGTTTTTCAAAAATGTTGTACAGCCCCAAAAATTCACCCTGCCGGTTGAGTTTAAAGTTGGCGTGCAAGGCCGCGCCCGGCTCAACTGCGCGGCGGTCTTTGCCGGAAGCAAAAATCAGCAAATAGGCATGGCTGCCCAACACAATATCGGGCAAGGGCCACTTTTCCGGCTGGGTGGGGTCGTCGGTGAGCGACCAACCGCCCAGGTTGACCGGATGGCCGGTTGGATTGTAGAGTTCAAGCCAATCCGCATGCTCGCCATTTTCATCGGTTAAGCCGGTAGTATTGGCAGCCATGAATTCGTTGATAATCACGTCGCTGGGCACCTGGCGCACCGCATGAATGGCAATCTGTAAGCCGCCAAACAGGAGACACAACAGCGTGGCCGCCCAGAAAAACGGCTTATAGTTTCTCTTGCTTCTCATGATCCGGGTCTAACTTCTAGAGTTCCCGCCGTTAAACTATTACCCTGTTCATTTCCAGCCACATCAAAATAATTCAGGCGCAATCCTAACTCCGGCTCGTACATGCCCACCAGCAAGGTATAAGCACCAGGGGGAAGGTCGGGGGGCAGTTTGAGCAGGTGGCGATCCTGAACAACGGCTCCCGGCGGCCAACTATTGGCGTGCGACAGGCCGCAGACCGGAAAATCATCGGCCTGAGACCACACCCGGCCATCCGCCGAAAGCAAGTGGACAAATACCTTGTAACGCAAACTCAATAAGTTTTGCGCCTGCCAATGTAAGGTAACAGGCACAATTCCGTCCGGTTGGGCAAACTGCGTCTCCAGGTCATAACCAATCAAGGCCACCTGACCCTTTAAGCGTTTGGCTCGTTCCAGGTATTCGGGCGGGGCGTTATCTTTTAATTCCGAACCTTCGCCTAAAACCGGGGCCGGCTCGAGCCGGATTTGCGGGGTCGGCGGCTCCTGCGGCTTCATACCGGCCGCAAAATCGGTCGCCGTAACCGGCGGCGGAAAGTGGGCAGTTTCGTACAGGTCAAACGGCTCAACTTCACCGGCCAGCGGGTCAAAGGCCAAAATCGTCAACCGCAGCCGGTCATTGCCCCAAATGCGATAGCGGGGCACATAGCCAAAATTCTGCGGGTCAAAGGGCACGTCAAAATCAGCGCTGCCCTTGTAAGTGATTTCGCCCCGTAAAACGTAGTCGGGGTAGCAGGGAGTGGGCGGCGTGTTGAGCATGTACCACAGGGGCGCGTTGCCGTCGTCATTGCCGGCCCACGTGCCCTCTAACTGCCCGGTGCGCTTCAACCGGCCCACCATTTGCCAGCCCAGGCGAAACGGAAAACCAAACCCAATGCGGGTATCGTGGGGATAGTGGGCATCGGTGGGGTAAAAGGCGTTTTTGTGCGCCGGATAGGTGAGGATGTATTCCAGGTCGTTGCGCAAAAACAGCATGACGGCATGGGCGGCAAAAATTAGCAGCAGCATGACCCCCAGGCCCGCGGTCAACCATCGTCCCCCGGCAGGTTTTAACCACGGCCAGCGTTTGACGCCCGCCGACCATAGTTGGGCCACCGCCAGCGCGCCGGCTATGATCAAAGCGGCCAGGAACAAATAATGGTGTTTGCCGGGACGATTGACCAGAACCACGTAAGTTAAAAAAGAGGGCGCTATCCACAACCAGAGCACTCGCTGGGGTAGCGGCGTGGCCCGCGAAAAGATGATCAGGCCAAAAATAAAAAATAGCCCCAACCCCAACAACCAGGCCGATAATCTTTGCTCCCCCCTCATCACCAAAATCAGACCGGCCAGGATCAGGCCGACGGCCATCGCCGGGACAAACCGCGAGACGTAATCTGTGAAACGAGAAACACGATGGTCTGTTTGTTGATTTGCCTTATCCCAAAATGTCCTGGCAAAGTCAATGAGCAGCGCCAGCAATAACAATAAATTAAGCCCAACCACGTGATAAATAGAGTTGTATTTGACCGCCTGAAAGTAAAAAAAGTGGGCCAAATTATTAAAAGGCGGCAGGCTGCCCGCTATCACCCGGTTTTCCAGATACACGCCGGTTTTTTGAACGCTGGGATGTAACAAAAAAGGGATATAAAAAACAGCCAGCAAAACGATAAAGATAACGGCCGAAGGCCATAGATAAACCAGGCGCGAAAGATAAGCAGTTAGCTGTTGAAGTTTGGGCCGTCCCAGGTGGGCCAGGGTCAAATAAATGGCTACCGGCACCAGCAATACCGCTTCAAAATGAAACAGAATAGCCGCAGCCAGCAAAAACGCGCCCAGGCCGTGCAAACGCCTGGAACGCCCGCCGGTTTGATAAAAACGATAAAAACATAACAACGCAGCCAGGGTGAACAACAAGACCACACTCTGGTATTGGGCCGTGCGCGCGTAGGAAATCAAAACCCCTTCAACAGCGGCCAGCAAACCGGCCACCAGGCCAACCAAATTATTGAACAATCGCCGGCCCAACAGCGCCACCAGGCCAATCGCGGCTGTGCCGGCCAGCGCAAAGGGCAACCGAACCGTTTGTTCGTCAAATTGGCCCGCGATAGCGCCAATGGCGTTCAATAACAAAATCTCGCCGGGGCCTTTGGTGTGGGTGAGCATAGCCTCAATACGGCCATAACCCAACGACACCGCCCGTAATAAGATTTCGGCCTCATCGCCTTGGTGATCGGAATAATAAATATTGACTATCCGAAAGAGCGCCGCCACCAGAACAACGAGGCCCAACCCGATAAGCCAGGAATCCAGATGAACCCTTCGCGGATGAGGAGTCCCCTTTTGCGCGCGCAGCCAGGCGACCCAGGCCAAAATTAGGGTTATCCCGGCCAGGCCGCTCACTACGGTCAACCCATTTAACGGCAGCCGGGCAAAAACCATGAACATCAGCACGGTGACGCTCAATCCATAGCTGACCGCCACGGCCACCAACCATTGTTCCGGCTGAGTGAAAGGGGCGTCGCCGGAATTGGGCCAGAGCGCCGCCAGGAGCGTATAACCGGGCAAAAAGGCAATAAACAATAAACCGGCTACCAGTTGCCCCGGATACCACGACAACGTTACAAACACGGCCAGTAACAGCGCAATTCCGGCAGTGATGATAATAGACTTCATATCTTCATCCAATAAAAAAGCCCGCCTTCAACTTCCTTGATTTTTTCATAACCGGATGGTGGGCGGGTTGCATTGTACCACCAGAGGGCTGATTGGCCAAGATTATTTGGCCGCGCCAGCCTCAAACGTATAAAGCGTCCAGAAATCACCGGCAGCCTGTCCCTGAGGGTCCGTAACGGGCAAACGCTTTCCTGTTTGCGGGTTATACATGCCCACAATCAGGCGATAGAGGCCGCTCTGAGTCAGGGCAAAATCAAATTGATGGCGATCCGGAATGATTTCGCCGACCTCCCACGCCGTGGTAGGCAGCGTACCGGCAGCAGGTAGGCCGTCGTGCTGGCCGACCACCTGGCCGGTGGGGTCAAGCATTTGCGCAAAAACAGTATAATCCAGGGATACGGGTTGGACAGCCTGCCAATACAGGGTCAGGGTAGACCGCGCCCCGCCGGTCAAAGGAACCTGGGTCAAATCATACCCTAACAAAAAAATCGCTTCACCCAGTCTAACCTCAAGGGGATGCTCTACCGGCGGAAGGGTGTATAATCGCCGCCGGTCCAGGACTTCCACCCGGCCCAACAAAACCTCTCCCGTCGCCGGCCCGGACGGTTCTGCAAACAAAACAAGCTGCAAGTGGTAATATCCCGGGGAAACGGGCCGGGTTTGTTGGGCTTCGGCCAGATTCAGCAGCCAGGGATCGCGGACAAGTTCGCCCGGTTGCCAGCGGGAGGTTGGGTACAGGCCGCGAGCAGGGCGGCCAGACCAGGAGGCCACTTCATTCCCAGCCGCATCCACCAAACGAAACAAAAGCCCATAATCCGCGGTGATGTTTTCCCCGGCCTGCCAATAGAGGGTAAGCGGTTGGGGTGTTTGCGGCGTTAAGATCAGCGGAGGTTCAACATCGGTTCCCAATAAAGTCAGGTTATGGGTTAGTTTTTGGGACAGCGGGTAGGTAAAGACCAGAGTTGGTTGGACCGCCGGCCTTTCCACCACCACTTTGTCGCCAGCGGAAGGCAGCGCGAATTCGCCAATATCCGGTTCATCTGGGCCAACCGTAAGCCCGATTTTCAAAAAGTATAGGCCGGGCGGCGTGCCGGGCGGAATCTGGAGAAACGCTTCGCTTTCCACAATGGCCCCCAATTTACCGGCCACCGCCTCAAATTGGGGCAAAGGTTGGGCAGTCATGGCCGCCCAGGCAAATCCCTGAGCATCAACCAGGCGCACAAAGATTTGATGGCGCGGGTTGTAACCCCGATTACGCCAAAAAAGTTTTACTTGCAATGGCCGGTCAACAGAAGCCCGATCACGGCTCAGATTGTAGCCCAATAATTCCGCCTGGCCGTCTAAAAGACTGCCCGCATAATATTGGGCCGCCGGCCCGGGATAAAGCCAGGCCCAGGCATAACCCTGAAACTCAATCACCCGTTCCGGCCTTTTTCGATACAAATACTCAAGCAGGTTGGGGTCCAGCTTTTCAGTTTGAAAATGATACTGGCGCAGCAGCACGTGACCAGCCGTAATCCAGGGGGATTGATCGGCCAGGCGCACCACCCGGCCAGTGTAGGCCGGGGCAAAATCGCGGGTATAGAGCAGGGCCAGGGTTTGGTTTTTGGCATCGGGTGATTGGCTCAACTCAACCAGGGCCAACGTTTCCACGCCCGACTCGGCCATCATCGCTTGTTGGGCCACTCGCCCGCCGCCCAGCAAGGGACTCCAATAAGTGTAATAAAATGGATGCGTTGACAGAACCTGCGCCCACTGCAAAGCCAGCAATAGCCCAAACACCCCCCAGATCGGCCAATTTGCGCCAGGCCAACGTTGGCCTACTTGTTTGACCAGCCATAACAGACCGGCCGCAGCAATGAGATGAACCGCCGGGAAAATGGGCATTAAATAGCGATCTCGTTTGAGGGCGCCGGCATTGAGCACCAGCCAGTAGACGACAGAATAAACGCCCAGAGCCAGGAGTGTCCACCGGGCCGGGACGGTCATTCGCCATAAGTTGTCCAAACGATACCGCAAATTGACCTTCCACCCGGCCATCCACCGCAGCAGATGCCAGCCGCTTATCCCGGCCAGGCCGGCCATAATGGCCCCGCCCAACACCACTAAAGGGGTGGCCCGAAAAAGGAAGGCGTTGGGATAAAACAAGGGGATGGATTGGTCGAAGGTGAGTTGGCCCCAAAAATAGTTGAGCCGGCCGTCAATGGAACCCAGGGCGTAGTTACGCACAAAAACAAAAACCTCGCCGGGCGCAACCCACAGGGCGGGCCAAAGCGCAACGATGGTCAGGGCGACAATGCCGCCCCAGTCCAGCAAAACAACAACCCCCCACCGCAACCGGCGCAGCCAGTTCACCTCCCGGCGATACAGCCCCAGATAAAGGCCCATCGCCAAAACAACAAAGCCGGTCACGGGAATGGCCGTGATTTTGGTGAGCATGGCCAATCCCAAACTAAGGCCGGAAAAAACAAGGTAAAACCAACGGCGTTTTAAGAGAAACAACAAAAAACCCAAAACACTGGCCAGCATCAGGCTGCTCATGAGCGCATCGCCGCGCATGGTGCGGGCGTCGGCCAATAAAAAGGGAGAAAGGGCCATTAAGCCGGTGCCCAAAAAGGCTATCGCCTCGCCCACCAGGAGCCTGGCCTGCCAAAAAATCAAGCCGAGCAAAAGGGCGTTGGCCAGCCCCATGGCCAGGCGGCGCTGGCCAAGCAGGTCAAAGTTGAAGGGTTGGTCCAAAGCGGCCCGCTGGACAAACTCGGCCCAGGAGTAGCCCCGGAGGGTGTCAACCAAAAAATGAACCAAAAAGCCGGCCCCATGCACCCAAAACACCGTCACCGAGGGATAACCCTTACCCACCAGGGTTCCGGCCCAATCAAAATTAAGCAAGGCTGTGACAAACTCGTTTGTCCAACTCCAATAGAGGGTTTCATCATTGACAATAAAAGTGCCGCTCAAGGTGGTTATGCGCGGCCCCAGCGCCATCAAAAAAATAATCAAAACAAAATAAAAGGCTCTATAGTTGCGAAAATGAGGGATGTTACGCATGACCATTACTTGTTTACGGCTTGCTGGCTATCCAACACCAGCCGGTATAATTCTTCAGCCACAAGGCGGTGGACAAATTCGTTTGGATGGGCGTCAACATTGCTGACAATCAAGTTGGCGGGGGCTATTCCAGCCAGCAAATCGGTTACATCCAAAACCGGGACTCCTTGTTCACGATAAAGGTTAGCAACCTGGGAAGTAATCGGGCGGCTTTCCTCAATTTTTATCATATCTGGAAAAATGACCACGATGAATTGGCTGTTCCCGGCCCTGGCAATTTGGGCCATCTGTAACAGTTCGCCCCGATAAACTTGCCAAATATCGGGGTTATGGTAAACGGTCATTATCCAATCCCAATAAATTTCATCAGCTTGCGGTATAAGCCGGTACAGACGCCAATAAAAAAAGTTCAGCGCATAGGATTCGGCCACCAAAAAAGGAGGGGGCACGATCAGGTTTGGCCGCGTAAACTTCATATCTTTAGCCGTTGAATCGATATCGTTGAGACAAAAGGAAAGGATGACAATATCCGGCTGATAAGGATACGCCAGAGCGTTTCTGATTTCGTCCTTGGTATCGGCCCCACTGAGGCCCGCATTCAGCACGGCATATTCCTGGCCCAGCTTCTGACCCAACAAATCGGAAAAACGGTCCGCCGGATTCTCTATGCCGGTGCCCTCAACAAAAGAATCGCCCAAAACCATAATTTTGGTGCGACCCTCCAGTAACGTTGGCGTCCATTCTTTATCCCGATAGCCCAGCGAATTAACATGAACATAACGCTGGCGCCAATTTGTGGCGGCCAGGGTAAAACCAAAGGTGTTAGATTGAGCAAAAAAAAGTTTAAGAAATAACTCCAGCAACAACAGGGTAATCAAAAACGAAATCAAGAGCAGCGAAATATTTTGCGCAATCTGCCTGGTTTTGCCAAACTTATCTTTCCAGATATAACGGAACAAGAAAGTTATATTCAAAACCAAACTAATTACAGCAAAGGCGATGATAGAAAGGACAAACCAGTACATCTAGCCCTCCTGTCTCACACTTTTATTTAATCACCCGGATTACAATTTTATCTTGAATATTTTCTATCCTAACAAAGTTGGTTTCCGAGCCGTTGGTTAGCTTAACCGGCTCAACTTGCCTTGTGGCCATATTTTTAAGGGCAATATCCAGGTGATAGCTTCCGCCCGTCATCGCGCCAACGTTAAATTGATAAAGGGTGGTGACAACTTCCCCGGCCTTCCACAAAGTTTTGGGAAATTCGCCCCCTAACGGCGCCGACCACTGTTTTAACGTCTGGTTCGTCTCCGCCTGGCGTAAGGTCAACAGGAGGTCAAACGACTCCTGTCCCTCGGCCCGGCTTTGCCAATAAAACGTGGGCGCAAGGGACCCCCGCCCGGCTCCATCCGTATCAAAATAGAGATCGTAACCCAACAGGGTCAGGCGGCGGCCAAAGTTTACGTTCAAGGTAGCCTGCATGTCGGGCAGGTCATAGGTGATGGGTTGAGGCCAAACTTCAAGATTGGAAAGCAGGCCGTAAGAGGGGGCAGGGAGGGTACCGTCAGGATGGGCAAGCGATAGTTCCAGGCCATACGAGCCAAGAGGGATATCCGGCTCAACCTGTAAAGCCCACACGTCCTTAACAATTTCCCCGGACTGCCATTGAGAAGTGGGATAACGGCCGTAACCGGGCCGGCCCTGCCAGTGCGCGACCTCTTTGCCTGTACCGGCCAGCAAGCGTAAGTTGACCCAATAGTCAGGGGGTGGGGTTGTGGCCTGCCAATACAGGGTAAGCCAGGCCGGCGAAGCGGCATTTAACACTTGCTCCGGCGGGGTGAAACCAAGTAGGGTGATTTCCTGGCTTAAAGCCTCATGAACCGGGTTAGCCGGCGCCAACCGGGCCGGGTTCGTTAAAATCTGGCCGGGGGTCACGATTAACTGGTCGGCGGTGGCAGGCAGCGCAAAGTCGCCCAACAGTTCCTGCTCGTCGGGCGCAACCACACTCACCCGCAAAAAATAAGTGCCCGGCGGCGTGGTGGGGGGAATGGTGAGCATGGCCGTGCCCACCACAATGGCCCGCTGCTCAGGTGGAAGGGAGGCATATTCGGGCAGCGGCCTGACCCTGGCCCGACCCCACTCGTAGCCGGTTTCATCAAGCCAGCGCAAAACCAGGTGATCAACACCGGCCCCCAAATTGGTCCACCAGACGGTGGCCGTGATGGTCTCGCCAACCGGCCCGCCGGCCCCACCCTCCACTCCGGGCGACAGGTTATACCCCAACAAACGCCCCAATCCGGCCAGGTCATTAAAGGGACCGGCCCAATGTTCAATCTCGGGCACCCGGTACAGCCAGGCGTAGGTGGCGCCCTGCAAGTCAACCTGGCGCAACGGTTTTTGCCACAGCAAAAAGTCAACCACCTCCGGCGGATAAATTTGCCGTTGGAGATGAGAAATGTACAACGAGGCGTAATCCGCCTTTAGCCAGGAACCGTCAAAATAGCTGGCATAACGCAACGATTCGCCCTTGAACAACCATTTACACCAGGGCTGAGACGCGCCGCAAACCAGGCTCGTTTCCGCCGCCTCCGGTTGCTGGTTGAGATAATTCACCACCTGGTCCAACCCCTCGCCGCTGCCCACCGGCACCATGTTCATAGCCGCCCGTCCCCCGCCCAACCATGGATTCCAATACGTGTAATAATAGGGATGAACCGGCAGGGTCTGGCCGAGTTGAAAACCGAGGGTGATAACAATCAGGCCGGCCAGGACGCCGGAAGCTACGATTGGGCTTTTGCCTCCTTGGCCAACTCCTTGGCCGACTCCCTGGCCCCGGCGTTTGGCCCATAACCGGGCCGCCCCATTTGCCAGCCATTCAAAAAAAGCGGCCAAGCCAAGAGCGCTCAACATCCCCACAGCCGGAAAAATTAGCAGCAGAAAGCGGTCAACCTTGCTGATCACCAGGGTCATTTCCAGCAAGAGCAGGATGATGAAGGTCAACAGTAAAACCAGGGCCATGCCGGGCCACGAGAGCCGTCCCAGGCGGGGGCCGGCCGGTGAAGACAGGGGAAAGCGGGCATAACTGCCCTGCGGGTAAAACATCAACAAACCCAGCAGCAGCAAGGCTGCGACCACGCCCAGCCAAGTGAGCGGCATGGTCCGAAAGGCCAAAACCACGGGATAAAAAAACGGGCCGGGATCATTGGGCACGAGCCGGCCCCAGAAGAAAACATCGCCATGCCACACGCTTTCTTCGGCGGCCTGTGACAGGCCCAACCCAAAAATATAATTGAGCGCCGCCAGAGGTTTGACCCACATGGCCGGCCAGATCAGCCAAAAAATGCCAATAGCCCCGCCCGCCCAGATAAGGCCGTTGACCACCACCCGTTTGAGTTTTTCCGGCCGGGCGCGCCGGGCAAAAACAAACTCCAACAGCAACAACAGCCAGATGTAAGGCGCCACCAAACCGGCGGCTGTTTTGCTGGACACGCCCAGGCCGGCCATCACGCCCGAAAGAAGAATCCAACCCCACCGGCGTTCGCGCAGGTAGAGAAAGTAGGTTAAAAGGCTGAGAAAAACAAATTGGTCCGAAATCATTTCCAGGCGCAGCACGCGCGCTTCGGTCAGGCTGAAGGGGTCCAGGCCCAAGAAAACAACCGCCAGCAGGGCCACAGTCCAACCAAATAATCGCCGCGCCAACCACACCGCGGCCAGAATTTGCCCACTCACAAATAACCCCACCACCAGGCGACGTTCGGCCAAAAGGTCAAGCGTGCGGCCGTCAAAAAGATTTTCCAGGGGCAGCCCGGTGTGCGGAAACAGCGCCGGGACATTGTATTTAAGAGTCAAAAAGAGGGTCTGCGCCCAAAACAGGGGGATGCCGGGATAATCACTCTCGGTCAGCGTGCCGGCCGGGTTGCCTTGCCACACGGCCAGGGCAAATTCATCGGCCCAGGGCCACACGGCCAGTTCGTCGCGGGCGTAGAATACGTCCAAATCCAAAATGCGGGGGATAACAACCACCACCCCTATCAAAAGCCACAAAAGCCAGGTATATTGATTTTTGAGGTAATGAGGCGATGTTTTACTCATAGACACTCATGGGCCAGGCTCATCCACCCCGGGCGAGCCGCCCAGGTTCAGGCTGGCCCGCCAGGTTTGGGCATGGTCAGGGTCGCCATTTGGCCTGGCCAGCACCAGGGAATCCCCGCGGCCATCAGGGCTGATGGGCCAGCCGTTTTCGCTGCTGTATTCAACCGAGATCACCACTTCGCCCCGGCTGTCTGTGAGCGTGATCTTTTCGCCCTTGTTGGAAAGTTGCCCGCCGTATTCGCCGCCAACGGGCACGCCGGGGTAACGTTGGGCAAACGCGGCGCGATCACGCACCAACACCAAAAATTCGCCGGGGGCCAGCGGCCTGGTATGTGGGAAAAAGGTGTACCGGATTCCCGCAAAGGTCATATTCGACAGATTTATGTCGGCATGGCCGGTATTTTTTAGCTCAATGAACTCAAGCTCGTCTGGCCCCGGCGGGTTATACATAATTTCGGTGATCCGTAAGGGCCGGTCCTGGGCCATCACTTTAAACGTAGTCTCATTCAAGGCGCTCCATTGTTCACCAACCAGCACCCTCGCCTTGATATGAGTGGCGCCGGTCAGCACTAGAGGCGACTCGTAAATCAAAGCACCAGGCGCAATCCCGCCCGCGCCCCAGGATCGAGGGTCGGAGCCGTCAACGGTGTAATAAATAGTACATTCCCCCGCCGCCTGCCCCTGACAAATGGGGGGAAGGTTCATAGTCAATTTGAAACCTGCGGGCGCCAGCCCGCCTTGTTGGTTGAAAGCCGGCGGGTCAACCGGAGGATAGTAACCTGCCTCCCGGAGCAAAAAAACCAACCTGGCGGCATTGCCCTCCATCTGGGCCAACACAGCATCCCGCCCCTGACGCCAATCATCCGGCGTAATCGGGTCGTCATACCGGGCATCGCCCCAGCGAGCCGATTCAGCCGGAATGGCTTGTTGAATGTTGTTGTTCAGTTGCAGCCAACGGGCCTGGGCGTTGGCGTCGGTGAGCGCGCCGTCGTTATACAGGTGTTTGTAAACGCGGTCGGCAAATTGTATTTTAAAATCTTCGCTCTCCAGCAGCGCGTCAAAGAAAAACCGGACCAGGTTCTTTTGTTTGACCTGGCCCAAAACAATTTCGGCGCCGTTCACCCAGGCGTGTTCGGCGTCCCAGACAAAAAATCTAATTTGTCCCGCCGGATTTTGCACGCTCGCATACCAGTTATTGCTGGGCCAATCTTTGGTGCCGGCATACCAGTTCAAAATAACGTAGTCAATAAATTGGGGGATGTCGAGGTAGCGGGCCAGCACAGCGTACCGCTCGGCGCCAGCCAGGTTATCAAGACCCCCCAACCCGGCCAGCTCCTGTTCCAACGCCTTGATCCTCCCGTCCGACCCGCTGATCGGGCCGCTGTGATTTCTAACATACCAATCCTCTTTTTGACCGCCAAAATAAGACGACATAAAAGAAGCGTCCGGCCTTTCCACCAGGTTGTACAAGCCCCAATATAAACCATTGAGGTAAAGGTGCACAAAAAGGCCGTGCGAGCCTTCCCCCGACATTTCAATTTGCGAGGCGCGCACCCACTCGTCGCGGGTGTAGGTGGTGAGCCGGTAATCATAACCGCTTTTGGGCCAACCGGCAAAACTGCGGTCGGCCCCGCCGCGCAGGATGAGGGTGTCAAACTTGTTCGCCGGCGAATCCGGAAAAAGCGGGTAAGCCAGCTTGGTTGGCCCGTATTCCCGCTTAAAAAATAGCCGGAAGGAATGTTTGGGCATATTTTCGCGGCGGCTGGCGTGGCCTTGCATGCGCAGGCCCGCGTTAACCTGCCAGGCCGGCCCATCGCCCCGGGGATAAAACAGTTCCACCGAAACCGGCCGCTCCCAGGCCACTCCTTGCGCCCGGGGATTGGCGTAAAGTTCGGCAAAGGCTTGCCGGTTCATCACCAGAGACAACGTGGGAATTGAGGTAAGGCCATCCCGGAGGGTTTCATGATAACGCGGATTGTTGACGATTTCCGGGTCCATTTCGTAATCGGCGCTCACCGGGGAGCCGGGCGCGTATCCTTCGTAATCGTCGCCGTGCGCGCCCCAGGTAGGGGGCAAGCCGGGCGGGTGGGGCGGTTGGGTCAGGATGTCGTTGGCAAAGAGGTAGGTGTGGGTGGCCGGGGACGACGGCAAAAAGCCGGGTTTTAAGGCGATGGCCCGCAGCGGGGTGGTGGCATCAATTAAAATTGGCCCGGTGTAAGTGAGGCCGCGGTGTTCGCCCGGCTCGCTGCCGTCGGTGGTGTAACGGATGGTGGCGGCGGGAGTGGTGGTGCTCAATTCAAGCATAAACGGCGCGTCGTAAAAGCCGCGCGTCTGGCTAAAGTTGACCTCGGCCACCAGGCCGGCCCAAACCGGACCCTGATTATTGGCCCGGCCCGGGGTGGGGTGGGCCAGGTAACTATAACCCGGCTCGGAGCCGTAGCGGCCGTAGGCTATGTTGCTGAATTGCGGCTGCGGCTGTACCTGGTCCACAAATCTACGCTGGAAAATATTGTAAAGCCCCAAAAATTCACCCGACCGGTTGAGTTTGAAGTTAGCGTGTACCGGGCCGTCTGAGGCGGTGGGGCTGCGATTTTTGCCAGAAGCAAAAATCAGCAGGTATTTCCCGCTGCCCAGGGTCATGTCGGGGAAGACCCACTTTTGGGGCTGGTTGGGGTCGTCGGTGAGCGCCCAGCCGCCCAGGTTGACGGTTTCGCTGCTGCGGTTGTAGATTTCAATCCAGTCCACAGGGTCGCCATCCTCATCAACCAGGCCGGCGTCGTTGTCGGCCACAAACTCGCTGATCATCAGGTCGCCGGGGCGGATTTCGGCAGCAGTCAAAAAAACTTGCATCCCGGCCAATAACAGGCCCAGGGCCATGGCTATTTTAAAAAATGTTTGGCGGCGCTGTTTGATGAGCATGGGCATTTGGGCTATACTTTCTGCCGGTCTAAAGAATTGACTTATCGCCTCAGACGTATGATAATCTTTAGCCTGGGAATGGCAAAAATAGGTTACCAAACCGATGAAATTTCAATTGAAACAACTTCTTCAAAATATCGGGGCAAGGCTATTGGGCCTTTTGCTTGGCCTGATGATTGTGGAAATCGGCCTGCACTTGCTTCCGGAAAATGCGCTCAAGGCACTGACCACGCATAACCAGAACCGGCACGAATTATACCAGACCGATCCCGCCATTGGCTGGCAACACAAACCCAATGCAGCCACGCGCTATGTGATTGAGGGCGAGATTGATGTGCCGGTAAAGATCAATTCCCGGGGACTATATGATACCGAACATCCTTATCAAAAGCCGGCCGGAACGTTTCGCATTCTCCTGCTGGGCGATTCCGTGACCGAGTCGTTGGTGACGCCGCTAGACAAGGGGTTTCCTTATCTTTTGGAAGGTTGTTTGAACAACCACTACCGGCAGCCCATCGAGGTGATCAACGGCGGCGTGTCTTATTACGCCAGCACCGAGGAGTTATTTTTTTTACAGCAAGAGGGGCTGCGCTACCGGCCAGACCTGGTTTTAGTGGGCTTCTCTTTAGACGACCTTGATGCTTACGCGGCCCGGCAGTCCAGCGACGGTTGGTTGAACTCGATGGGGGGCTACCTGATTGAGTTGGACGAAAGCGGCCAATTGCAGAAAACCTGGGTGGAATGGAAAAATCCCGGCCCTTATGAGGACATTTCAGCCCTTGAGGGGTTTTTGCGCCGCCGATCGCGCACGTACTACATTTTAGCTCACCCCGATACGCAGTTCAACCATTGGACAGCCAGTCGCCTGGAAAGTTGGCAAGAGAAGTGGCAGGCCCGGTGGCCCTTTGCCTTAATTTGGGGTCCCCCGCCGGAGGAACAAGAGCCACAGGATGACTTTAGGAAAAATTTGGACCTGATGGTTTTTGCCCCGGATTTTCCCTACGGCCCGGAGATACCGGCCCAGTTGGTTGAAGGTTGGGCCATTATCGGCCAAACCCTCTCCCAAATCCAGGCGGTCAGCGCCTCGGCCGATGCTGGCGTGGGCGTATTGATTTTGCCCCAAAGAAAACAGGCCATGGAGCGTTACTACCTGGAGACCTATCAAAAATATGCCGACCGTTACGGCGTTGATATTGCCGGCATTGCCTGGAACTACGCCGCGCCTAACCAGGCTCTCAGCCAACTTTTGGCCGAAAAAAATATCCCCAGCCTGGACCTATTGCCCATTTACAGGCACTACGACGCCGCCCACTCCGCGCCCATCTACTTTGAAAGAGACAACCACATCAACGAACGGGGCCATCAAGTGACGGCGGAGGCTATTTGCCAATGGGTGGTAGAGAACGGCTTTATTTCTGAGCCGCAACAGGCTAAAGATTAAAATCTATCGGCCTATGACTTTTCAGACACCATTTGCGGCACAAAACGCACAAAAAGCAAGGCGGCGGTCAAACGGCCCAGGCCGGAAAATATAAAAGTGGCCTTGTAGCCTCCATACTCGGCGATCACGCCGCCCAGGGCCGCCCCGCCGGCTAGGGCCGTCATCACAATGATTTGATAAAGCGCCGAGTAGCGCTCTCGCTGCCCTTCCGGCATCAGCGTAAGCAAAAAATTGAAAGCGGCCAGGTTATAACCGGCCCACAGGAAACCGGCTAAAAATTCAACCGGCACCAATTGCCACAACGAGCGCACCAACGCCCAACCCCACGGCAATATGGGAATCAGCAGGCCGGTCAAAAGCTGCACCCGGCGCGGACCCCACCGGTCGGCCAACGCCCCAAACAGGCGCTGGCTGGGCAGCGCGGCCAGGCTGCTAACCACGCTTAACGCGCCCACCATACTGGCCTTGGCCTGGAGGCCATCCACCAGGTACACGTTAAAAAACGGCCCGGCGATATTCAGCGAAAAATTCCACAAGGCCGTAGTGGCGCACAAAATCCAGAAACCCGCATCCTGCCGCCAACGCCCAAACAAGCCCAGGATATTTAGCCCGCTTTGAGGAGAGGTCGCCGCCGCCAGCGGGTCGCGGATACGATTAAAACTGTAGGTCGCTCCCGCCCCAATCACAAAAGCTACGGCCAGGGCAAGCTGGTAGCCCTTTAACCCGCCCACAAAGGTAATGAGCAAACCCACCAAAAAGGTGGTGGTCATTCCGGCCAGGCTCATCATGATATTGCGCGAACCAAAATAACGACCGCGCCAGGCCAGGGGCACAATATCGGCCGTGAGCGACATCCAGGCCGGGAACGCCAGGTGATTGGCCGCGTTGCGCACCACAACCAGGCCAATGGCAATCACCACCGCCGTAGGGCCGTTAAAAGCCAAGGGCAAAAGGGCCAGCAACAGCAACATCGCCCGCCCTACCACCCCGCTGCTGAAAACAACCGTTTGTTTGCGATGCCCCCACCGCTCCACCGCCGCCGCCCCAGGTAACAGAAACAGGGCCGCGCTCAGGCTGGACAGCGCGCTCATCAGGCCAATTTGGGCCGGGCTGGCTCCTAACGCCAGCACAAACAACGAGAGGTAAGCCAGGATAACGGCCTCGCTGGCATTGGCAAACACCCCATCAAACCAGAACCAACGCAAGTTTTGCCTGACCGCCGGACGAAGCTGCTCGGTCCAGCGCCCGCCGGCGGTAAAACGCCGGGTCCGCCGCCGCATCAGGTGTAACCTGATACGCAACTTGGCCATCGCGCTCCGGGTAGAATGGGGTTTTTTAGACTTGTTCAAAGTGGGGGGCATTGACCACAAAAATTGTAGCGCGGTGATGATTGGGATCAGGTGGGCTACAGGCCTCTCGCAGCAGGGCAATAATTGGCCGGACCTTTTGCTCTTCTGCGCCAATGAGCAAGGTTACATTGCCCCGCCGCAAAAAACCGCCGGTGCTGGCCACCCGAGTGACCCGATAGTGGTGGGCGATCAACTGGTCAACCACCGGGCCGGCGTCTACATCGCGGACAATAGCAATAATCAGTTTCATAGATAACGAGCCTCATTCGTGAGAGTTTGCTCAGAACTGCTCAAAATGTTCAACATCGAGCACGTAAACGGTTGCGCCGCCCACCTCGGCCTCCAGCATCATGGGCTGGGCTTCCAGCAGGGGGACCTCGCCGTAAGCCATCACAAACCGCTGCTCCGTAGCGCAGTACTCCCGGATGTGGTTGAGCAGGCGCGGCAAGCGAGCCTGGTCAACCCCAATCAGCAACGAGACGGTGGCCTCGTATAACAGGCCGCCGCTGGTGTCTATCTGAGTTACGTAAAACTCGTCGCGGGTCAACCGTTCGGTGAGCGCATGGGCCTGAGAGGCGGAAGCGGTAACAATAACTAATTGATTGACCGTCAGCGTAGCAGAAGATTTAGACACGTTTCCTCCGGCGATATTGTAACACACTTGGCCGGTAGCGCAACAGTTTGCTTTGCCCTTGAGGTTTATTTGCCCGTTATTCGCCTGGCGCAATTTTGGGTTTTTGGGAATGTCCACGACAAATTGTATATCTGGCAAGGGCGTCCGGCCGGACACCCCTACGGGCAGGGCGTCGCCACGCCAAATCCTAAAAAACCGCAATTTTTTTGGGCCAGGTCTTGCAAACGGTCCAGGGGAACGGCGTAGGCCACTCTATTTTTGAAGCCGGTCATGGTCTCGGCCATGGTTATTGAATTCCAAATGGCCTCTTCAGTGGCCTCAGCTACGGCTTCAAAAAAGGGGTCCAGTTTTTGGTGGCGAAGCATTTTAAAATCCACGTAAACCGGCATGTCGTAAGGCAGATCATTGCCGGTGGCAAAGGCAATAAAAATATCGCCGCTGCCGTTGTGCCCAATGCCGCCCACCCTGGCCAGGCCCACGGTGGCCCGTTGAGCCAGCCGCCGGCACTGGTTGGCCACCAAAGGCGCATCGGTGGCGATGACCACAATAATAGACCCTCCCGGCAGCGACGGCGTATCTCCCCAGGGTAAAGCCACTTCGGTTTCGTCAATGAACGTCCCTACCGGCAGGCCATTGAGCCGCAGCATGTGCCGGTCGCCATAATTGGACTGCACCAAAACGCCTACCGTGTACTGTGTGTCGTCAATGGGCACAAGGCGGGAGGACGTGCCAATGCCGCCTTTGAAATCGTGGCAAATCATGCCTGTGCCGCCGCCCACATTGCCCTCGGTCACCGGCCCGCCGGCAGCGCGGTTAATGGCTTCAAATACGTTTGACTTGGTCACGTGAAAGGCGTCAATATCATTAAGCCAGCCGTCAAAAGTTTCGGCCACAACCGGCAACGTAGCCCCTTCAATGTAATGCTCGCGCTCATAGGCAATCAGCATATCCCTCACCAACCCCACCTGGTTGGTGTTGGTGAGGGCAATGGGCGAAGTTAGTAATCCCACTTCGTTCATCCAATGGGCGCCGGTCATTTCTCCGTTGCCGTTGAAGGCATAGTAGGCGGCAAAAGCATTGTTCTCCCAAATTTTGCCCTGGCGCGGCATAATCACGGTGACGCCGGTGCGGGCCACGCGGGGCATATTGTAGATTAATGTGCTGTGGCCCACCCATACGCCGGGGACATCGGTGATGGCATTGTGAGGGCCGGGGGGAAGTCTGCCAATGGTGATACCTAAATCTCGTAAACGCATTCGTTCCATGATAAATAACCTCTTGATTTTAAGGCCCACTATACTACAGGAGGCAGATTCTGGTCAAACATTGAACTGATTCTGATTTGGAGACAGAGGAAATCTGAGTAGAATTTGGAGAGTCCAGCTAAACTGTGGCTAAACTGAAGCGTTGTTTTGAGACAATGCCAACGGAGGCAAAAATGCAAACAAGTCAGACCTTTGCCCAAAAACTACAAAATTACGCGGATTTAATTGTTAAGGTGGGCCTGGGCTTGCAAGCCGGGCAGCGTTTACTGGTGCGGGCGCCGGTTGAGGCCGCGCCCCTGGTGCGATTGATTGCCGCCAGCGCCTATCAGGCCGGGGCCAGGCTGGTTGACGTAATGTGGTCCGACGACGCCCTCACCCTGGCCCGCTTTAAGTACGCGCCGCGCGACTCCTTTGCCGAATATCCCGCCTGGCGCACCGAAGCGATGACCGGATTCGCCGAACAGGGCGACGCCGCCCTCTCGATTCACGTGGTTGACCCGGATCTGCTCAAGGATCAGGACCCGGAGTTGGTTTCTCTGGCCCAACGGGTCCACGATGAACACCTGCTGCCCTTTCGCCGCAGATTGATGGCCGACGAAAGCAACTGGTGCCTGGTGTCTATGCCTATTCCGGCCTGGGCCGCCAAAATCTTTCCCCACGACCCGCCGGACAAACAACTGGCCCAACTCTGGGACGTCATTTTTAAAGTGTGCCGCCTTGACCGGCTCGACCCCCTGGCCGCCTGGCAGGAACACCTGGCTATTTTGCAAAAAACAGCGGACTACCTGAATACCAAACAATATGCCGTCCTCAAATACACGGCCCCCGGCACAAATTTCACCGTGGGTCTCCCCCAAAACCACATTTGGAAAAGTGGGCAAAGCCAAAGCCAAAACGGTATTTCTTTTGTGTGCAACCTGCCCACCGAAGAAGTTTTTACCATGCCCCACAAAGACACCGCCAACGGCGTGGTGGCCAGCACCAAACCCTTAAACTACAACGGCGTATTGATTGAGGATTTCAGCCTGACCTTTGCCCACGGGCGGGTGGTGGGGGCCGCCGCGAAAAAAGGCGAAACCGCCCTCAAAAAAATGATCAACAGCGACGAGGGCGCGGCCAAGTTGGGCGAAGTGGCCCTGGCCCCGCAAAGTTCGCCCGTGGCCCAGGCCGGGATTCTTTTTTACCACACCCTGTACGATGAAAACGCAGCCAACCATCTGGCCCTGGGGCGGGCTTATCGCTTCTGCCTGCAACACGGCCCCACAATGTCGGACGAGCAGTTTGCTGCCGCCGGCGGCAATAACAGCCTGATCCATACCGACTTTATGATCGGCTCGGCTGAAATGGACGTTGACGGCCTGACCCGCGACGGCGCTGTTGAGCCGGTGATGCGCCGGGGCGAGTGGGCCTTTTAGCCGGAAATCAAAATTATTCAAGGAGAACAAACCATGACCATTCCCGCCACCTGGGACTTAGAATCCATTTTTGCCGGGGGCAGCCAATCCCCCACCCTGGCCGAATTTTTGGAGGCCTTGACCCGCGATTTGTCTGATTTTGACGGTTCAAATCTACCCACGCCCTTGACCAAAGCCGGGCAGCCCCGCTGGGTCGAAAAAATTGAAACGCTCTACCAGTTAGGCGCTCGCCTGCACCAGGCCGCCTCTTTTATTGAATGTCTCATTTCGCAGGATGTTAAGGACGACAAAGCCATTCAGGAAATGGCCCGCGTAGACCGGTTGAGCGCGAGTTTGGGCAATCATTGGACCCAACTGAGCGCGCGCTTTGCCCAAGAGGATGACGCTGCCTGGCAGGATTTATTGGCGGCCACTTCTCTCCGGGCGGTGGCCTTTCACCTCAACGAGCAACGCGACCTGGCCCGCCAGAAAATGTCTCCTGCTCTGGAAAGCCTGGCCAACGACCTGGCTACCAACGGCTACCACGCCTGGGACCGGCTCTACGGCATTGTCAGCGGCGACGAAGAAGTGGAGTTCCAGGGCCGGCCCCTCTCTTTGGGCCAACTGCAAAACAAGTACGAAGACGACCCCGACCGCGAAACCCGCCGCCAGGCCTTTACCGTATATGAATCCACCTGGCGCAAGGTCTCCAAAATCTGCGCCCAGGCCCTTAACAATCAGGCCGGGTTTCGGTTGTCGCTCTACAAACACCGCGGCTGGGACTCGGTACTCAAAGAACCCCTGCTCGACAACCGTTTCACCCTGGCCACGCTGGAGGCCATGTGGCATGTAATTGAAACCAAAAACAGCAAACTGCTTGACTACTTTGCCGCCAAAGCCAAAATTTTGGGCCTGGAGCGCTTAAGCTGGTACGACGTTTACGCCCCGGTTGGCAAAACCACCCAAACCTTCACCTACCCCGAAGCCGCCGATTTTGTAGTGGACAACATCCGCCCCTTCAACCCCCACATCGCCGACTATTGCCGCATGGCCATTGACCAGCGCTGGATCGAGGCTGAAAACCGTCCCGGCAAACGAGCCGGCGCCTTTTGCACCGGCTTTCCCCTGATCAGCCAATCCCGCGTTTTTATGACCTTCAACGGCAGCTTCAACGGCATCCGCACCCTGGCCCACGAGTTGGGCCACGGCTATCATAGTTGGGTTATGCGCGACCTGCCCTACGGCGCGCGCCGCTACACCATGAGCGTGGCCGAAACCGCCAGCACCTTCAACGAGTCGGTGATCAACGACGCCAGCCTCAAGGCGGCGACCAATGACCAAGAACGTTTGAGCCTGCTGGCGGCCAAACTCAACGACGCCGCCGGCTTTCTGATGAACATTCGCGCCCGCTTTATTTTTGAAACCGCCTTTTTTGAGCAGCGCGCCCAAAAAGCCCTCAGCGTAGACGAACTGTCCGCCCTGATGCTCTCGGCGCAAAAGACCGCCTTCAAAGACGGCCTGGCCGATTATCACCCCCTCTTCTGGGCCTCAAAATTGCACTTTTACTTTACCGATGCGCCCTTCTACAATTTCCCCTACACCTTTGGTTATCTCTTCAGCAACGGCGTTTACGCCCAGGCCCTGGCCGAAGGGCCAAGTTTCAAGGATCGTTACATCGCCCTGCTGCGCGATACCGGCTCGATGACCACAGAGCAATTGGCCCAAACCCATCTTGGGGTTGACCTGACCCAGCCGGAATTTTGGGAAACTGCCGTTGATCGCGTTTTAGCCGACGTGGCTGAGTTTGTATCTCTGGTGGGCTGACCGGACATTTAAGCAAATGGAGACCCAATGACCCAACAATTTCTCAAAGAGCTTGAAGAACGATTTTTGCGCTACGTGCAAATTGACACCCAAAGCCGGGAAGATTCCCCCAAAACCCCCAGCACCGCCAAACAATTTGATTTGTTGCGGTTGCTGGCCGGCGAATTACAAACGCTGGGGGCAAAAGACGTGACGTTGACCGGCCCCGGCTACGTCTTGGCCACCCTTCCGGCCACCGTCTCCACCAACAATCTGCCTACCGTCGCTTTTTTGGCCCACGTGGATACCACCCCGGCCTTTAGCGGAACGGGCGTCCGGCCCATCATTCAGCGCCGGTACAGCGGCACGCCGATTACTTTTCCCGATAATCCTGACCTGGTTTTAGATGAAAAAGATTTTGCCTATCTGCAACACAAATACGGCGACGACATCATCACCGCCGGCGGCAACACCCTGCTGGGAGCCGACGACAAAGCCGGGGTCGCCATTATTATGACCATGGCTGCCCACCTGCTGGCCAACCCCGAGATTCCACACGGTGAAATTCGGCTCTGCTTTAACCCGGATGAGGAAGTAGGGCGCGGGGTAGCCAATTTAGAATTAGAGGAACTGGCAGCCAACGTAGCTTACACCCTGGACGGGGCCGAACTGGGCGAAGTGTGTTATGAAACCTTCTCCGCCGATAAAGCCACCATCACCGTCACCGGCGTTTCCATCCATCCCGGCGAGGCCAAAGGCAAAATGGTCAACGCCCTGCACCTGGCCGCCAAAATTGCCGACGCCCTGCCCCAGGACCATTGCTCGCCGGAAACCACCGCCGAACGGGAAGGTTTTATTCACCTGTACGAAATGCGCGGCGCCACGGCCCAGGCCAAGCTGCACCTTATTTTACGTGATTTTGAACTGGACGGCCTGGCCGCGCGCGGCGAGCTGGTGCAATCAATCTGTAAGAATGTGCAGGCCGGCGAGCCTCGCGCCAAAATTGAATGCGTGATCACGCCCCAATACCGCAACATGCGCTACTGGCTGGAAAAAGACAAACGCCCGGTAGACCTGGCCGCCGAAGCCATTGAACAGATGGGGCTGGAGCCGGTTTTTCGCCCCATTCGCGGCGGCACCGACGGCTCCAAACTCACCGAGCGGGGCCTGCCCTGCCCCAACCT
>JAFGDY010000295.1 GCA_016931895.1 Anaerolineae bacterium | reverse complement strand
GTAGATATCCCACAGCGTATCAATAAAGTGGCCGCTGCTGTCGGTGTAGTTGACCGGGTTGTTGTAAACGTAGGCGTAACGATTCCAGGCAATGGGGTTGCCCGGCTGGGGCACCAGGCTGTCGGGTTGGGTGAACTGGCCCAGGTGAGGGTCGTAGAAGCGGGCGTCAATTTGTCAATTGCCGGGCGTCGTACAGGCCAATTGTACCATCCCAGAAAAAAGTCGGGGTTCGTTGCCTCAACCCGACCTGCTCACTGAGGCCATAGGCCGAAGAATCTCCATCGGCACAGCTTTGCTTTTGGTATACTGCATGGAGATTCTTCGCTCGTTTCTCGTCAGAAAGATCAGGACTTGGCCTGATCAAAAAAGTCATTCACGTCTAACGCCTCAAACTTTCGTTTAACATCCTCCCCGGCATAAAACGCCAACAAATCCGGCTTGCTCAATTGGCCGTCTTGCATAAATTTTTCCAGGTATTCCAGGCTAAAGCGCATAGACAAATAGTGCCGCTGCAACTCTTGCATAATGTTTTCGCTGTTTTTGATAATGGCGTCTACGTAGGTTTGGATGGAAAGCAGGCTGTTGATGTCTTTGATGACCCGCCGGACAATGCAGGTGAAAGTGGCATCCCGGTCGTCAAAGTTTTTGGCGTTGGCCACAATGTTTCGGGCCAAATTGTAGGCGATGGCCAAATTGGTATAGTCGCCTCTTTGGGAGTCGACAATGGCCACAAAGCCCACCCCCGGCATAAATCCCACCCCGTCAATAATGTTGGTGATACTGGTATCCACCAGGGCCGTATCAAACACAATGATCCCGGCCCGGGCTTGGCGGTTGGCCTGGGCTTCGATGAGTTGGCTCCAAACCGTATCGGATTTTCTGGTGAAGATGTTGTGGTCTTGAATATCGCCCAGTTTAAGACTGCGATCAAATTTAACTTCAACCGCAATGATTTGTGCGGCGTTGTTGTTGACCACGCACACAATATCGCCCGTTTTATTGCCGGGAATAGCCCCCGGGGTGACGCCGGTGAACTGGATTTGGTCATTCAATTGGCGCCGGGCAATGTAATCGTCCAGGAAAGCCACAATTTCCTGTTCGGCGGCCAGGCCCTTGACCGCGGTTTTGAAAAAAATCTCTTTTTTCATATCAAAGATGATTTTCAGGTGTTCCAGTTCAAGGCCCAACTCATTTTGCGTTTTGGCCAGAAATGCGGCCAGCCGGTCTTCAATCAAGGCCAGCACGCCAATGGAGATGGCCTTGAGCAGGGCTTCATCTCTATCTTTCACCGGCAATCTGTTAAAATAAGAAAAGACCATTTCATTGGCTAATTCAAAGGCATTGAATTGCACCCGCTGGTGTTGTTGATCCAGGCTGACAATTTGGCTGCTCATATCCCGATCCTCCTGAGTAACATCCCTATCTGCTTTAACGAGATTCCCCAACTTCAATTATAAACGTTCCACGGCTACCGCCGTAGCCCCGCCGGTGCCGTGGCACAGCGAAGCCAGGCCCAACGTTCCGGCCCGTTCCTGAAGGGCGTTGAGCAACGTTACCATAATTCGCGCCCCCGAACAGCCGATGGGATGGCCCAGGGCAATGGCTCCGCCGTAAACGTTGAGCTTGGGGTAGGCTACCCCCAGTGTTTTACTAAAGATCACGCTTTGCGCCCCAAAAGCTTCGTTATTTTCAATCAAGTCAAAGTCGGCAATGGTTTTGTTTAATTTAGCCAGCAGTTTTTTAACTGCCGGAATTGGCGCTTCGGCAAAACGCCAACTGTCTACCGCGGCCCAGGTTCCACCCAGCAGGCGGGCCATGGGCTGGAGGCGGTGTTTTTTCAGAGCCGCTTCGCCGGCAATCAATAAAGCGGCCGCCCCATCGCTGATCTGGCTGGAGTTTCCGGCGGTCAAAATTCCGGCAGGGTCAAAAACAGGGTGTAATTGGGCCAACGCTTCCAGGGTGGTGTCGGCCCGGATGCCTTCATCGTAGTCCAGGATGTTTGTGTTTTGGCGGGTCTTTATTTCAAAGGGGACAATTTCTTTTTTGAAGTAGCCCTGGGCGGTGGCTTCCGCCGCCCGCCGGTGGGAGAGATAAGCTACTTCGTCCACTTCCGCGCGGGTAAGGTTGTATTCGGCGGCCAGGCGTTCGGTCTGCCGGCCCATGCCTTCGTTGGCAATGGGGTCGGTCAAACCATCATAGAGCAAAATATCCTGAAGTTGCTCCGGCGCGCCTAACAAAAATTTGTAGCCCCACCGCGCCCGGTGCGACAGGTAAAATCCGGCCTGCGACATCGTTTCGATGCCTCCCGCCAGGATCAAGTCGGCCTCGCCCGCCTTAATCATCGCGGCTGCATTGATCACCGCCATCATGCCCGATGAACAAACCATATCCACGGCATACCCGTCTATCTGCGCCGGAATGCCGGCCCGGCCGGCCGCCTGGCGGGGCACAAGCTGGCCGTGGCCGGCCCGCAGCACATTGCCAAAGATGTACAGGTCCAGCTCCCGGCCGCTCAGGCCGGCCTGCTCAAGGGCGGCCTTCATGACGTGGCTGCCCAACTCGGCCGGCGAAATATCTTTTAAACTGCCCCCAAAGCGGCCAATCGGCGTTCTGACGGCTGAAATAAGGTAAACGTTTGGCATAGTTCCTCATTGGGAAATTTTGATTTGGGGATTGCCGCTTTACAACAGGCTTTCATCCTGAAAAATCTGCTCTATTGGCGGGTTGTTACTGCCTGAAATTATATTGATTCATGGCGGCGTCAACGCCATCGGTCAGCGCCGTTTTGACCGCCTCAACCGCTTGTTCGTAAGTAATCACCATGGCGGCCCATTCGTCGGGTTTGAACTTTTGCAGCACGTAGGCTTCGGTAGGCATCTGGCCGGGAGGGCGGCCAATGCCCAGCCGCAGCCGGGGAAATTCTTCGGTGCCCAGATGTTGGATTACACTGCGCATCCCTTTGTGGCCGCCGGCCCCGCCTTTAGGCCGCAGGCGCAGCGCCGCCAGGGGCAAGTCCACATCGTCAAAAGCAACCAGAATTCTTTCGGGAGGGACTTTGTAGAAACGGGCTACCGGGGCCGCCGCCTCGCCGCTCAAGTTCATAAAGGTTTGGGGTTTGACCAGGGCCACGTTCACCCCGGCCAGTTTGGCTCGCGCCAGCAGGGCTTTGTTTTGTTTTTCGTCAAAACGAAACTCCGGGTGATGGCGCGCAATGGTATCTAACAAATGCCAGCCCGCGTTGTGGCGCGTGTCAATATATTTTTGGCCGGGATTGCCCAACCCCACAATGAGCCATTCCACCGGCCCGCCGGCTTTTTCTTTTTTGAAACGGCCAAATAATCGCATGTTTAACGGGTAACGCCCAACTTTATTTTTTGCCTCGATAGCGCCTTATTCTTTCCACAAAGCCCATAATAAAGATACGCAGCACCGATAAAAAGCCAAACAATAAAAAGATACCCAGCATGATCCCGGCTCCGTAAAAGCACGTATCTCTGAGCGGCGCTAAAGAAAAACCCGTTACGGTGGGGATAAACGATTTACTCTCCTCGGGGTCTTCTAACGGAGCGCTGGTTTCTACCGGGCGGGGAGTGGGCGTGTCCACTACCGGCTGGTCAATAACAATAGTGGGGGTGGGTGGAGCCTCAGTGGGAGTGGCCGTGGGGAAGGGCGTTTCTGCCGCCGGCGACGGGGTGTCGGTGGGGGTGGGTACAACATTAGAAATCACTACCTGCTGGGCAAAATATTCGCTGTAGTTGCCGTCCAGCCGCACCACGCGCAAGCGAACGGTATAGCTGCCGTCGGGATATGGCATGGTCTCCCAGGTTTCCAATACGCCGTTAATCACCGGCTCCTGGTGGATGTCGCCAATAATTTGCCATTGATCGCCAGTTACCGGCTCCGGCGCAAATTCCAAAATGTAAAACTGGAACGAAGGATGGTCGGCGCTGCCGGTGATTTGCACCACGCCTCCGATCACCGCATTGCTGGCGGGGCTGGTGATAATAGCCAGGTCTTCGCCTTGGGCCGGTGGCGCTGCCATAGCGCCAGAGAGTTGAACGAGCCAGAAAATAGCAAAAATGGCTAGAATAAAAAGGATGTTGTATTTTGGCAAAATAGTTTTGCGGTTTTTCATAATCACTATTTTTGTTTGGGATTGGCGGTAGTTTAGATTTGCTTTGTCCAGTATAGCGCCATAACCGCTATTTGACTCAACGCAAGGGGGTCATTCGGCCTACGATTCTAAAATTTAGACCCAAGCGTAGCAGTGTATCACGAGTTAAACGGAATGACAAAATCCATCATCAGTTCATTTGTTTAACAAAAAAAGAGCCACCAGATGCGTGACTCTTTTCATAGGCAATCACTTATGGGCTACTCTTGTAACAAGCGTCCGATTACAATAATACGCTGCTCATACCTGTTTTCGTCCCGGTTCCAATTACTGCACGTGATCAGGGTTATTTGCCCGGTATCGGTGGGCTGGGTCACTTCGATGGCCGTTCGCTCTACCAACTGGTAACCTTCCACAACGTATTGAAATTTTTTATCGCCTTCATACACCACAATCAGGTCGCCGGAGATCAGTTGGGCCAATCCGGCAAAGGGGCCGTAAACGCCGGCGGCCAGGGTCACATGCCCGGCCAGAACAATGTTGCTGTTTGAACCGGGGGGGGCTGTCCCTTCCAGATGTCCCACAGCCTGGCCCAGGTGATCCACTTGCCAGGTTTGATTTTGGATAGGCGCTAACAACACCGGGGCGTCCAGGTTGAGTTTGGGAATGAGCAGCCTGGTGGCGATGCCCTGTTGCGTAACCGAATTAACCGAGTTGGCCGGAAGGGCAAACCCCAGCACCTTTTCAACATCGGGCGTAGGCGAAGGGGTGGCCTGGATTTCTGCGGGTTGACTTTCCGCTGCAACCGTTCCTGGTTCTGGCTGTGGCTCAAGCTCGGTAATAACTTTGGGGGGTGTTTCATTTACTTCGGGCGTAACCTCTATACCCGGCAAAAGCGGCCCCACCCTGACCAGTTTGGTGATGTCTTGCGAGGAATTATCCGGGGCAAAAATTGACCAGCTAACAAGGCCTACCATAATCATCCCGGCTATACACATGGCCAGGAGAAGGGGACTGACGATGCCTAAGGCGATGAGTCTACGTTTCATGATACACCTTATTGTACCCCAGGATAGAGCTTTACCAAAACTTGCCTAACATATCCTTGATTAGCTCGACCCTCCCTGCCACTGTTTCAGCAGCAGCGGCAATTCGGCGTAATCTTTGATAATGGCATCCGGTATAATTGGGGTTTGCGCCGGCTTAGAAGAAGAGTCTGCCTGATCATAATTGACGCCAATATACTGTACCGCCCGCATACCCACCTTCTGAGCGCCATCAATGTCGGTGCGCAGTAGATCGCCAATGTGGACAGCTTCATGAGGTTTAGCCGCCAACGCCTTGAGCGTGGCCAAAAAGGCCCGCACATTGGGTTTGCTGTACCCCACTTCGTCGGAAAAAGTGAAATGGGCAAAATAACCATCAAGCCGATCTTTTTTCATGATTTGATGCAGGATCCGGCCCGGGGTCAGGCCGGTGTCGGAGATGACGGCCAGGCGGTAATCCCGCGCTAACCCGGCCAGCATCGTTTCAACCCCCGCTACAGGCGCGGGCAAATCATCCAGCACGCTGTTTTCCAAACGAGTTTTGATTTCCAACAAATGGGGCGGGGCCAGCGAAATTCCCAATTGGGTCAACATCACGCCCAACCACTCCCCGGCGGCAATGGTGCGGTGTTCCTCTTCCCAGGCCCGGCTCCAGGTGGTTCGCGCCGTTTGCACCGCCGCCTGGAATTGCGCCAGGTCAAATGTTTCTCCGCTGTACGCTTCAATAGCTTCTTTGAGCTGGTACAGGCGTTGGTTATAATTTACGGTTTTGGGTTGGTAAAGGGTGGCCCAAAAATCAAAGGTGATGGCTTTGATGGTCAAAATAAAAATCCTCAGTCTATCATAAATGTGCCGCAGCCAAAATGGGTTTGCCGGCCCAGATGCAAGATGGAGGCCAATTCAAGATAGGGGATACTGGCCGGCGGGAATTTGTCAATATTTTGCCGGCCTATCCAGCGTCCTGGCTCATAGGCAGGGGCCGGTCGAATTTCTCTGACGCGGGGCGACCTGCCGCGCTGCTGTTGGATCATTTCCTGGAGGGTTGTTTTTTCGGCGGGGGTAAAATGCGGCCATACGTCGCCGGGGGTGTTGTGTTTGCCCGGCAGCACCACGGCCAGCCGGGTAATGAGCGCCTCCATCATCCTGGCCACGGTGGGCCTTTCAGAATGAGGGATTTTACCGTCGGGCGCGGGTGAGGGGGGCAGGGCGTCTGCGGCCGGGGTCAGGTCAAAGGGGGTCAGCCAGGTAAGCTGTTGAAAACGAGGCTCGGCGGGGGTCTCAAAAGTTAAACCCTCGGCCCATTGGTTAGGCGTGGCCCGGTAGCGCAGGTCCAATCTGCCGCCCTTGACCACCGGCTCCCATTGCAAACCGCGAGCCGCGTAAATAGAGTCAATATCAAAACGCCCCCAGGGGCTGCGCTGATGATGCCAGCGAGGGTTATTGGTGCGGCTGGCTTCTTCCATTGCCGGCAAGATGACTTCCAGGAAAAAACTATGGTCCGCCCTGTTGCCCAGGAGTTTGAGTTCCCACAGGATCAATTCGTCCTGGCCGTAAGACATTTTGCCCGGATAAACCAACAAAACCGTTTCAATCGGCCAGGCCACTTCCGGGAGAGTGATTGATTTTTCCACCGGCCGGTCGGTTGGCGGCTCAATGGACACATTCAGACCCTCGCCCTGGTAGCCCGACCAGGCGGCCAGAGCCTTGCGCCACGGACCGGCTTCACGCGTGGGCAGGCGGTCGGCAATAATGCTGCCCAATACCAGCGATAACTCGGCGGGCAAACAGCGGGGAAGTCGCGCTAACGAACGATTGACCCGCCACAGGCATAAATAACGAATCAGGCTAATCTGTTCGATAAAAGACCACATAGTCAATGAGTTCGTATAATAGCTTTACCCGGCCCGGGGGCCAGCTTCTTATTTTCCAGGCGTTCAACATATCTTTGGCTTCCTGGTTGAGCTGCCCTAACAGGCGGCCCCAGTAAAATTTTTCTTCTTCCACATCCTCCATGCGCAGCAGTTCATAAATAATTTTTTGCTCTTCCGGGCGCAACACAGTGCGAAAAATGGCGGCCATTTCCAGCACGCTCAAAAAATCGGCTATCTCAAAAATCAAGATGCCCTCCCGCTCACGGTCTTGCGTGCGTAATACTTCATAGGCGTCGGCAAAAAATTTAACCCGCAGCCGGTCCCGGGAGAAATCGGCCTCGCGGTGAATGGCCCGGCACAGGATATCGCTCATGCCGGTTTGCTCGCCCGCGCCCATGGTGGGGAAAATTTGCAGCATCCCCTTGAGCGTATCGCCATGATACAGCGCCAATTCTTGCAGCCAGGGCTTTAACCCGCGCCGGTACATGGCCAGCAAAAAGCGATGGTCATCATGGATGTAGGTGTAGAGAATGCGGTGTTCTTGAAAGCCCCGGCCAGGGTGGAGTTGTTTGGGAAGCTGGTTGACATATCCCCAAATCAGAATGGCGTGCCGCGACACCGGCGCAAACCGCCCCACGTTGTCCAGAATTAACTGGCAGGCCGGGCAGTAGGGCTGCTCCGGCTGACGCGAATAAAGCCAACAGCGTCGGCATGGGCCGTTGAGCGCAGAGTGAGGCGGCCCAATTTCTTCTTCGCCGGAGAATAAATCGGGCCGCTCTTCAAGATATTTCAGAGTGACGATCAATTCTGCGCCGGTGCGACTCCGGCGCAGCCAATCAAAGCTGCTTAGCATTGAGGGCCTGGGTAAGCTCCGCGTAATGCTCAATGACTTTGGGGTTGAGCCACTGGTCGGCCTCAAACGGCAGTCGCCACTTTGGATCGGGGCCGCCATCATACCGTTTGGTCCAATCAACCAAAAAGCTGTCAGGCAGCAGCCGCAGGCGCAAACTGCCAAAACCAAGATACCGATTTTGGCCCATTTTGTGCGCCAACTCCGGCTCTAACGCTACACACCAAGCCAGCCGCTGTAACTCCGCTTCGGTCAGGTTCCAGAAACGCACCTCAAACCGGGCGCGCGCGCCGGGCAAAATGGCCCGGCAATAGTTGGCCTGGGCCGTGTCCGGTTGAAAGTCGGCCATTTGCTCCACAATGGGGGCCAGGGGGGTATGGGGAAATACGCGCCAGTGCCCGCCAATGCGCACGCGGGGCACGCCGTTGCCCGCTGTTTTTTGCCACTGGCCGTTTTGATATTTCCAGCCGCCGTAGGGGTACGGGGTTTTGAACCAGGCCAACTCCGGCGACTCAAAAAGGCCAAAGTTGAATACCAACCGGCTCATCAGGGATTGGTTAGGCCCCCGGCCCACCCAGCCAAAGAGGCTGTCGGTGGGGTTAAGCTGGCCGATGTCCGGGCTGTCCTCAATAGAGTTGCTGGCGATGGCGTAAATGTGGCGCAGCATACCCCGCAGGCTCTTGCTGGGCAGGGCGTAAGTTTTGTCCTGGTTACGGAGGGCCGCTTCGGGCGGGGCCAGGGCAAAAAAGTCGTAGCCGTGGCTGGGGCCGTCGCTCAGCGTGGCCGTAAAGGATGGTTCGCCGCTTTCGCGGATGCTGATGGGCGTTAAGATAGTGGCTTCCACGGCCAGGCTGCCGCAGTAACCGCCAAAGGCCCGGTGCGAGATAAAACCGGCCCGGGCCTGGGGCGGGCTTTTGGACACTTTTGTTTCCGCCTTCAGCGGGTCAATCACCGGCAAGGCATCCGCCGCCGTTTGGCCTTTAAGTTCCAGTTTTTGCCAAACGCCGGCCGGGGTTAAAGCCTGCTTGCCAAATAACTGTTGGCCTACGTCGTCCGGGCCGGCGGTGAGCCAGGTCAGGTCGGCTACGTTAGCTTGAACCCAGCCAAAGCCGCTGCTTTTTTCGCCGCCCAAGGGAATATCGCCTTTTTGGAAATCTTGCAGCAAATGCAGCAGCAAGGACACCGATTCCAGGTCCTCTAATTGAATATCCTGCAAATCCAGCCGGAGTTGGAACACAAGCTGCTCACCGTAGGCAAACAGGTAATCGCTCTTGGCCTGCTCAATGGGCTGGCCGGTGCTGGGGTTCATCTTAACGCCGTCCATTGAGCACCAGGCCCGGTCCGGATTTTGGGGGTCAACCAGGTAGGCATCTGAGAAGAAAGCCAGGCCCCGCCGCCGTTGCGCTCCAAAAAGATTTTCCAACACTTCTTTGGTCCGGCCGGATTCACCCCACAACGTTTTTAGTACTTGCGAGGCCCGCTTGCGGAACGCGCCCTTGATGGTACTGCCCGGAATATAAACCTCCCACCGCTCCTTATCCTGGCCGGGCGACCAGGAGAGCATGCGCATAAAGACTGTGTCGTAGGGTTTGCCGTATTTTTTCGACATTTCGCGCCCGCCGATGCCGCCCGCCCGAAAATCAATGTGCTGGGGCTGGGCCAATTCCTGGCGGGTGCGGTCGCGATAAGCTTGCAGGAAGGCAATGAAGTTTTCGTCGTTGGCAATGCTTTTGCGCAAATTCACCGGGCTTAACAGGTGCTTAAAGCGCACCCGGCTGTGGCTATCTAAAAAATCGCGCCAGGCCCGGTCGCTGATACCCTGGGGAGATTGGTGGCGGTTGTGCCACTGCTGTTCGTTGATTTTGCCTTGCAACAGCATTTGTTTGACGCGCAGGTGTTCCGTCCGGCTGGCGATTTCGGCGTCCACCCAGGCGTCGCTTTGCAAAAGATGGATTTGCTGGTCAATTTGATCATACAGCCGGGGCAAAGCGCGGCGACAGGCCCCCCGCAAAATTTCAACCAACTCAGCCTCGCTGTCAAGCCGGGCGGTCAATTGTTGGCCCAGGTCGGCTTCCATGCCCACTGCGGCGGCTAAAGATTGCCAGGCTTTTTGGTCAAACTCGTGGCGGGCTTCCACTTTAACTTCCATCGCGTCCAGCACACGATTGGCCATATTGGCCTTGTCGGCCAGAGCCTCTGTAACCGCCGCCTCAGCCAATTCCCGATCAGAAAAGGGTTGGCCCACCAGCGGCTCAAGCTTCTCCAGCACTTTTGCGGAAAGGCCAAATTTACCTTTGCCCAACTTTTTCAAAGCCGAAGCGGGCAGCACCAGGGATTCGGCCTCGGCGGAGGAGCGTTCTTGCAGCCAGATGGCAATAACGCGGGGCAAATATTCGGCCAGTTTTTGTTTCCAATCCTCCGGGCTAAGAATAGGGCCGCTTAAGCTCATCTCCAATCGGCTGCGGATAGGGTCCGGCAAGTCGCGCATGGCGGCCACCAGCACCCGGCCGTCAATGGCGGCAAAAGCGGGCACATCGGGGTCCACCTTGCCCCAGTTCCAGCCGACCAGCAGGGGATTGTTGGCCTTAAAGGTGAGGGCCAAGCGGAGGTGATTGGTTCCGGGGCGTAAAGCAGGCGGGTTCTCCGGCGCGGCAAAGGGCAATTTTATGTCTAAGCGGCATCGGCCCAGCCCTTTGCTTTTGCCCGCGCCAAACCAAAATCGCCCGGCCTGGAGTTCTTGCAGCACGTAATAAAGCCGGGCCTGGTTGTCGTTTTTCTGCAACAGGCCGTCATCCACCGCCATAGAGAAATCAAAGGTTGAGTTCCGGTACAGGGTTTCCATTTTGTAGTTGGCGTTAGACTCAATGGCCCAGCGGTCTTCGTCGAGCCTGACGCCCATGCGCAGGTCAAAAAAATTATCTCGAGGATAGGCCTCTTTTTGTAGCTTACAATCCACTTTGGTAATCAAGCCTCGCGGCAGCGGCGAGTTGTACAAACGCTGCCACAACTGGTTGAGCAGGCCGGTGTTGCGGCCGTCGCGGGATTCGCCGATGAAGGCGTCCATGAGGGCCTGGGCCGTACCCTGGATTTCCCCGGCCAGGGAGACCAGGCGCTGGGTGCCGTCGCCGTCCCTGGTAAAAAGCGTTTTGCGGGCATTGCCGCGATAAATAGGCGACTCTGCCAAAAGTGTGCCGCGTAGTAACATGAGTGATTGCTCCTTTCAGTTATTTGCCGTATTATATCACCGTTTTTATTTGTTTAGCCAACTCTCTGGCCCGTTCCGGGGCATCACCCACGTATTGGCCGGCGTTCAATAACGTGGCAACCTGCTCCGGGGGGAGGTAGCGAGTAATTCTCTCGTCCCTGACCAGGCGGGCGGGTAAGGGGTTGGGGCCGCCCGCAGCCAGTTCGGCCCAGGCGGACAGACTGTGTTGGCGGATAATTTCGTGCATTGCCTGGCGGTCGGCCCCGGCTTTGACCGCAGCCATTAACACCCGTTCGGTGGCGGCAAAGGTGCCGTACTTTTCCAGGTTGCGGGCCTGGGCCGTTTCGTCAACCCGCAGGTCGCGCACCAATCGAGTCGCCCGGCGCAAAATTTCATCGGTGGCCAAAAAGGCGGCGGGGAATATCTCCCGCCGGTTAGCCGAGTCGTCCAACGTGCGTTCCAGCAATGAATGGGCCGCGTTGTCCCAGGCCACGCGGGGCAGGCCGGCCACAAAACGGGCCAGGCTATTAATGTTTTCGGCGTTGATGGGGTTGCGCTTGAAGGGCATGGCGCTGGAGCCAACCTGATGCCGGCCAAACGGTTCGGCCCACTCGCCCAGGCAGGGAGCTTGCAACAGGCGCAGGTCAAAGGAAAATTTGTAAAGCGAACCGGCCAGCCCGGCCAGGGCATTCAGCGCCAGCCAATCCTGTTTGCGGGGGTAGGTTTGGGTGGCTACGGGGAAAGGTTCCAGGCCAATGGCGGCCATAATTGCTGCCTCCAGGCGGGCTACGGGCCAACCTGAACCATCCGCCGAGGCTAATAGTTCTTGATATGAGGCCGACGTGCCCACCGCGCCTTTGAACCCTTTGCCCCGGATGCCGTCCCGCGCGCGACGCAGTTCGGCCAAATCGGTCAGCAAATCAAAGCCATATTGGGCCAGGCGATACCCCAGAGTAGTCGGCTCGGCGGGTTGGAGATGGGTAAAACCGATAATGGGGGTGTCGGCCCACTGCTCAATTTGGGCGGCCAATTCGATCAGGAGAGCGGTCAGCCTGACCAAAATCAAATCCAGACTTTCACGCAGGCGTAGGGCGTCGGCGTTGTCTTCTATGTCCATAGAGGTGGCGCCCAGGTGAATGATGCCGCCGCCCACCGGACACTGCTCGGCAAAAGTTTTGACTTCGGCCATCAAGTCGTGGTGGATTTCGGCTTCAATTTCGGCGGACCGGTCAATATTTATTTCGGCGGCGTGGGCCAATAAATCGTCTACCTGGGCCTGCGTCACCAGCCCAACGGATTGTTGGGCCTGGGCCAGGGCCACCCACAATTGCCGCCACAATTGCCGTTTGTGAGTTTCGCTCCAAATTTGGCGCATTTCGTTGCTGCCGTAGCGCCAGGTAAAGGGGGAAAGAAAGGTTTGGTGGGTGAATGGTTCGGTCATAGCCGCCTCGCAACACACAGTATAACACAGGCCGATGAGAGGAGCAAGGCAATTGACGAGGGGCGTTAGAATTGATACAATAGCGCGATTGCTGTTTTTGAAACAAGCGTTAAATCAATAGTTTGTACTTGTAGGGATTCATCGGTATTTGCAGTCTCCCGGTGAGTTTCCCCCACCTCCTCCGAGTCCCGGCATAGCCAAGGGAAAAGTTGTTTCATTACTCGACTTTTGCAGTGACATAAGATTTAACATTAACAAGAAAATATGGGATAATAAAGGTCAAGCTAATCGGTATTCAAAT
>JAFGDY010000294.1 GCA_016931895.1 Anaerolineae bacterium | reverse complement strand
ATTTGAATACCGATTAGCTTGACCTTTATTATCCCATATTTTCTTGTTAATGTTAAATCTTATGTCACTGCAAAAGTCGAGTAATTACAAAGCCACCAAAATCACCCCATTGATCAGAAGCCCAACCAATCCCTTTTGCTCCAATAGTTGAGCAAGTGAATCCTTTCTTCCCTTATATCTTATCATCTTTACCCCGTGCTTGCCTATACTCATCCGGGTGCTTTTGCAAAAAAATAGAGCTATCTTTTGTTAGCTCTAATGGGCTAATAGCGACCCTATTTGTTTATACTCAACA
Organism: Anaerolineae bacterium; assembly: GCA_016931895.1. Classification (NCBI taxonomy): domain Bacteria; kingdom Bacillati; phylum Chloroflexota; class Anaerolineae; species Anaerolineae bacterium. The sequence continues at coordinate 13,960 of JAFGDY010000294.1, read as the reverse complement.
AGGTAAGTTGTTAATCAATGTGTTGGCGCGCGTTGTTCGGGCGTCACGGGCTGTTCTCAATTCAAGTTGAATTACGCCAGGTACTCAGATGTATTAAATTGTCAATAAATTGACAACTTTACATAAATATTATACCATATTACTATAATGGTGAAATAGGCAGTATTGAGAGGAAGTGGCCCCATGGCAAAACTCTACAAACTCGTGGTCACCGGCGCGTTTAATGCCGGAAAAACTACCTTCGTCAACACCCTCTCGGATCTGGTGACAGCCAATACCGATAAAGCAACCCAGCTCAAAACCGAAGCCAGAGTGAAACCAACCACCACGGTGGCCCTAGATTACGGGCAGGTCAAGCTTAATGGTGATTTGAAGGTCCATTTGTTTGGCACCCCCGGTCAAGCCCGTTTTGATTTTATGCATGACCTTTTGGCCGATGGCATGCACGGTTTTATCTTTCTGATTGACACCAGCGACCGAAAGGCGCTGAAGCAAGCCGGTGAGTTACTGACCTTGTTTAGAAACCGCAGCCAGGTCCCCTACCTCTTGGTGGCTAACAAAGCTGATTGCAAAGGTTTAAATAACGCCGAGATCAGAAAACGGCTCCAACTCCCCCAGCAGCAGCCCCTTGTCCCCTGCATCGCCACCGATAAACAATCTGTCCAGGCAGTGGTCAAACGCCTGGTCACCATGATTGAAGCTGCCTAGAGACCCGCCCCCAAATCAAGTTCACCTACGTTCCTCCTCAACCACTCTGCTCCGAACCGCATGGACCGCAACACAGCCTCACAGCCGTCCCCGGCCTCACCCACCACCACCATATTTTTACACCCTTTCAGCAACGAGGCAATCCCTTTTTGAAATAAAACGTGATCATCAACTAATAAATTCCGTAACGACTCGCCCATATTTATCTCTCTTTGCCGGCAGATAGTATACTAAAGGGCATCTGGCCTGTCAATTGACGTAAAAAGTAGGCTTTACCAGAATTTTTGAGCAGAAAACTGACCCCTCACCCTCATATTTATTGTTCAAGTGAGGCCCCGGTTCAGATCAGTAATAATGTCCGCGGGGTCTTCCAAACCTATGGAAAGACGGATAAGCCCATCATCTATCCCCACAGCGACTCGCTCTTTGGGGGTCAGGTGTTCGTGGGTGATGGTGGGCGGATGCATGCGGATGGTCCGGCCGGCGCCAAACGTAACTGCGTGAATCACCAGTTGCAGTTTGTCCACCACCTACGCTGCTCCCGGCATACCACCGGGAACCACAAAAGAAAGCAAGCCGCCTGCTCCCTTCATTTGTTTTTTAGTCAGGTGGTGCTGCGGATGATCCGGCAAGCCGGGATAATTGACGTGTTTCACCGGGGGATGATCGGCCAAAAACTTGGCCACTTTTGGGCATTGGTGCTGTGCCGCTCCAGGCGCAGGGAGAGCGCTTCTAAAAATTGCAGGGTGAGCCAAGCTTAATACAATTTCTGATTTAAAAGGCGGTTGTGAAGGCCGCAACAAACTTGCCCCACCATCAAGTCTCATATATGATATTTAAACATTATGGCTGATCTGGCGGAAACCATCATCAATCTAAACAGTATCACCTTTGCCTATCCCGGCGGGGCGACCATTTTTAAAAACTTCTCCTGGCAGGTCCGGCGCGGCGATATTTGGGCCATCATTGGGGCCAGCGGCTGTGGAAAGAGTACGCTACTTTACCTGATTGCCGGGCTACGCCGGCCCACCGGCGGCCAGGTATTGATAGACAACCGGCCTATCCTCCGGCCTCGCCCCAGGACCGGGCTTATCTTGCAGGATTATGGCTTGTTGCCCTGGGCCACGGTGTGGGATAATGCGGCCCTGGGCCTGGACATCCGCCGTTTTTATGGGCCGGATGGCAAACACACGCCGGTAGACGAACTCCTGACCGATAAAAAGAAGCGGGTGAACTATTGGCTGGAACGATTGGGCATCAACCACGTGGCCCAACAGTATCCCAATCAAATTTCCGGCGGCCAGCGCCAGCGCACCGCCATCGCCCGCACGCTGGTTCTCAACCCCGATTTACTGCTGATGGATGAACCTTTTGGGGCGTTGGACGCCCTGACCCGCGAAGATTTGCAGCGGCTCACCCTGGAGCTACGCGCCGAACGCAACTTGACCACGATCATCGTTACCCACAATATTGACGAGGCCGTTTTTATGGGCCAGAAGATTTTGGTGCTGGCGCAACCACCCACCACCGAGGCCATTGTGGTTGATAATCCACTGGCCGGGACACCTCACTTTCGAGAGCAGGCCGAATTTTTCCGGCGTTGTAATCGGCTGCGGGAGTTGCTGGGGGAACCAACGGCATGAAATGGCGGGAGTTGCTCATCGGGCTGGTCGCCACTTTTATCATCTGGCAAGGGTTGGCGATGCTGCTCAATCGGCATGTGTTCCCTCCTCCCATTGAAGTGATGGTGGTTTTTGTTCAACAAATCTGGGGCAGCCTGGGCCGCCACTTTCTGGTTTCAGCCTGGCGGGTCGTGGCGGCCATTGGCTTGGCCGTGCTGGTGGCCGTGCCCATTGGCCTGGGGCTGGGCCAAACGCCAACCCTGAACAAACTTTTCTCGCCCCTGATCTACATCGCCCATCCTATCCCCAAGATTGTGTTTTTGCCCATCATTCTTATTTTGCTGGGCGCGGGCGATATGAGCAAAATTTTTATTATTGGCATTATTCTGTTTTTTCAAATTTTGGTAGTGGTGCGGGATGAGGCGGCGCAACTGCGCCCGGAATTGATCCTGTCGGTGCGGTCCATTGGCGCGGGGCGGCGAGCGTTATTCCGCTTTGTTTATTTTCCGGCCACCATCCCCGCCGTGTTAACCGCGCTGCGTATCAGTGTGGGCACGGCCATTGCGGTGCTTTTTTTTGCCGAAAGTTTTGCCACCACTTCCGGCCTGGGATATTACATTTTGGTAGAAAGTTGGGGCGCTTTGCGGTATGCTCAAATGTATGCCGGGGTATTGGCCATGAGCCTGTTGGGGTTGATGCTTTACTTTTTAATTGACACCCTGGACCGGCGCCTGGCCCCGTGGCGCGAGGATGAGCGGCAATGATCAGGTTTCCCGCGCCTTGTTAACGCTGGGCAGGGTGAAGTAAAACACGCTGCCCTCCCCTACTTTGCTCTCGCAGCCTATTTGGCCGCCAAATCTGGTTACAATCCGCCGCACAATGGATAGGCCCAGGCCATATCCCCCGGCGCGAGTCCGGGTGAGACGGGTGAATTCGGTAAAGAGATGGGCCTGTTCTTCTTCCGTCAAGCCGGGGCCATTATCGCGCACCCAAAAGCGGATCATCCCATCAGAGCGTTCAGTGGCGCCCAATTGTAACCGGGGCGGGCGTCCGCCATACTTTAAGGCATTGCTAACGTAATTGGCCCATATTTCTTCCACCCAGGGAGTATGCCCCAACGCCACCGGCCAATATTCAGAAACCGTAATCTCGGCCTGGTATTCTTCAATTAAATAGGCCAATCGCTGCAATACTTCGGCAATAATGCGGGCCATATTGAGCGGTTTTAATTCTACTTTGGCCTTGCGGATGCCGGCCAACAATTCCAATTCTTCAATCACCGTGCTCATTTTTCGCCCGTTACGGGCCACGGCATTTAGATATTCTTGCAGCTCGTCCGGCAGCCGGGCATGCTCTTTTAATAAATCGGTATAACCGATAATCAGGGCCAGGGTATCGCGCAGGTTATGGCCTACGGTGTGGGCAAAGGCATCCAATTCTTCCATCAATTTTCGTTGGGCCTCCTCCGCCTCCCGCCGTCTGGCTTCCAGACGACGGTTATTAATGGCTACGGCAATTTGGCCGCATAAACCCATAAGCAATATTTGGTCCTCTTCATCCAGGCTGTTTATAGTATCATTTTGCACGTCAAGCACCCCCAACACCTGCTCTCCCAATTTGATAGGGGCCGCCAACTCCGACTTTGTTTCGGGCAGCAAAGGGTTGGGCAACCAGCTTCGTTCTTGCAAAACGTTGGTAATCAAAACCGGCTTGCCGGTGCGAGCAGCGCGAGCCACCAAGCTTTTGGTGGCGGCCAGGGGAATTTTGTGGCCGGCGTCCTTCATCTTCCGGCCGGCCTCGCCGGTGCCCTCCTGCATCACCAAATCGCCATTCTCCAGGGTGTACACGTGGGCGTGATAGTAGCCAAAGCGGGCTTGCACCAAATTGACCACCTGCTGGAACAGATCGTCCAAATTAGGAACCGCCGCAATCTCTTGCGCTACCTCGGTGACGGTTTGCACCTGGCGGGCGCGGCGTTTTAACATTTCTTGAATCTGTTTTTCTAATCGTTGGCGTTCGGCAATTTCCTCTTTCAAAAGCTCATTGGCTTTTGATAGTTCAGCCGTCCGTTCATTAACCCCCTTTTCCAATTCTGCATGGGCCTGGCGCGATGCCTCTTCCATCCGGTTGCGCTCAATGGCGTAACGAATAGATCGCTCCAGCAAAGCCGCATCAATTTCTTGTTTCACCAAATAATCCGCCGCCCCGGCCTGCATGGCGGCCAGATCTATCTGGTGATTACTATATCCGGTGAGCAAAATCAAAGGGGCGCGACAATCCTGGGCAATGGCTTTGCGGATAAGGTCTATGCCATCCTTTTCATCCAGCACGTAATCTATGAGATAAACGTCGTGCTGGTTGAGCGTAATCTGCTGCCAGGCGTCGGCATGGGTGGCGGCCCAATCTAAATCAAACTGGATACTTTTGATGCCGGCGAGCATATCCCGGGTCAGAATATAATCGTCTTCGTTATTGTCAACCAGCAATATCTTTAACCGGTCTTTGTCCATCGCGGTCTCAAAGCCCTTCAACTTTCAAAAGAGCACATTGGCCAACTTCCGGCGATATTCTCTGACCGCCGGGTCGTCTTCACCGATGATGGTAAACAGGGACAGCATGGCTTTACGCGCGCCGTCGTCCCGGAACTGCCGGTCAGAACGCACAATCTCTAAAAACTCTTCCAGCGCCTCAAGGTATCTTTCTTCTGCGGCCAACAGGCTGGCCAGCCGGTAACGGTTGGCCACATCAGCCGGGTTAGCTAGCAGTTTGGCCCGCAAATCAGGCTCGTTGTAACCGGCGGCTTCGTGTTGAAATTGCACTGTGGCTGCCAGCGCGTCTGCCTCGGTGCGTTCCGGCGCGCCGGCAGGGATGCCGTCTAAAACCGATAACCCTTCCTCTATCCGGCCCTGGTTTAACAAAACGCGGCCCAGGCCCAACATGGCCGGATAGTGATCGGGTTGTTCGGCCAGAGCCGCCTTGTAATTTTCAATGGCCATGGCCGGTTGGCCGGTTGTTTCCCACTCGTAACCCTGGCGGGCATACAAGTCGGCGGTAGAGGGCAGCAACTGCTCAATGAAATTACGCACCTGAGGTTCGGGCAACGCGCCGGTAAATTCGCCGGCCGCCTGACCATTTAAGAAGCCCTTAACGGCCGGGATACCTTGCACGCCGTATTGTCTGGCCAGATTGGGATTGTGATCTACATCCACTTTGGCTAAAATAAAAGCGCCCCGATATTCGGCGGCCAGTTTTTCCAGCACCGGCCCCAATATCCGGCAAGGGCCGCACCATTCCGCCCAAAAATCAACCACCACGGGCGTGGTTTGGGAACGTTCCACTACTTCGGCGGCAAACGTTTGTTCGTCAACCTCAACAACATAAGTGGCAGGCGTAGACCTTAACATCTTATCCTTTCTCAACATTATCCAATTTCTCCAGAGAAAGATTGTACCTCAAAAAGAGTTTACCGACAATCTGGAATTTCATTAATCGGGCCGCAGATGGCCCCTGGCCGGCTGGGACTGAAATCCTACTTAAAAAGCTTGACAATCTTAAAAATATTCCTTACGATATGGAGGATACCCCCACCGCATAACTATAAAGAAGTTATGATGTTTCAACAAGGTTCCTATCCAATGCTTCAGGGGTGGGATTGAGCATTCACTTCCCCAATAAAAGGGCAAATCATCTCAAGGAGAAAACGGGATGAGCAAAAAAGACCTCAAGGCTTTACAGGCCGAACTGGAACTGACTCAGAAAGAACTCAAGCTAACTTTTGCCATTGACCATATTCGAGACACCATTCCCGAACCGGCGGCTATGCTGACCAGTATTGTCAATATCCTGGCCGATGAATTGCAAACCGATCTGTGTTTGTTGGTCTTGCTGGATCAAGAAACCGGCAAACCGGAATTAAAGGCCGTTAACAACCGCAGCAAACAATTGGGGCGGTTGCAACAAGTTATTACCCGGGAATTGGCGGAACAGGCCAGCCAGCTTGATGGCGTGACCATCTGGCTGGCTGACGAAGTGTTGCCGCCAGCAGACCTGAAGCAATCCTGGGACAAATTGCAGTTGGCCGCCGTGCCAATTATTATGAACGAGCATGAACGGTTGGGCGCGTTATTGCTGGCCCGCGCCAAACCTCCTTTTAGCCCCGCTGAGATCGCGCTGCTCAAAACAGCCGAAGACCAGATCGACTCAGCCGTCATCCAGGGGTATGCCTATCATGAGTTGCAGCGTCGGGTTAAAGAGTTGGAAACCATCTACCGGATAGACCACATCCGCGACCAGAATCTTGCTTTTGACGAAATGCTCAATATTGTGCTCCAGGAATTGTGCCGCGTTATCCAGGCCGAGATGGGGTTTGTGATGCTCTACGACCGGGCCGGCAAACGGCTGGAATTACGCGCCGCCACCGACGAAGACCTTTTCCGGGTATCGGCCCATTACCAGGTGGTGGACCAGATAGCCAACGAATCGCTCCGGCGGGCCGAATTGGTCTGCCATAATGATTTGCGCGATGGTCTGAACTCGATGATGTGCATTCCTCTCATTCTCAACGACCAAATTATCGGCGTGTTGGGCGTGGGCAATCGCTACGGCGCGCAAGGTTTTGATTACGACGATTGCCGGTTATTGAACGCCATTGGCAGCCAGATGGACACCGCTATTTTTGAAAACCTGGAACAACACCGGCTGCGGCAGGTGCTGGGCCGTTCGGTAGACCCGCGCATTATGCAAAAGTTACTGACCAACCCTAACGTGGACTTTTTGAAAGGCGAACGTTCGGTGCTGACCGTGCTTTACGCCGACATTCGCGGCTCCACCCGCCTGGGCGAGCACACCGACCCCGAATTGTTTGTTGGCTTCATCAATCACTACCTGGGCCAGATGACAGAAATCATTCTCTCGCATGAGGGCACGCTGGACAAATTTGTAGGCGACGAGGTAATGGCCTTGTTTGGCGCACCCTTTCCTCAAGAAGACCACGCTTTACGCGCGGTTCGGGTAGGACTGGCGATGCAGTCTGCCCACCAGGTTGTGATGGACATCTGGCGTGAACGTGGAGTTGAGGCCGCGCCTATTGGCGTAGGCATTGCCACCGGCGAAATGATTGTGGGGGAGATGGGCTGCCCGCAACGGGCCGATTACACGGTAATTGGCAAGGCGGCCAATCTGGGATCACGTATTTGTGGGGTAACCCCGGGCGGACAGGTGTTCATCAGCCAAGAAACTTATGACCTGGTCAAAAACTCGGTAGAAGTCCAACCTATCACCGGACTACAATTCAAGGGCGTAGAGCGGGCCATTACAGTTTACCAGGTAAGGCGAGTAGTGGTCTAAAAAATATCATAGGCCAAACTCTGGACTATTTATACCACTTTATCTATGTAGAGAATGTGGTATAATTAACAGATAGGCAACCAAAAGCTTACCAGGGCTCAACAGATAAAAAAAGGACGCCAAACCGATAAGCTGCAAGGTCTCCCTAAAATTAACAAGGCCGTTGAGCAATGGACAACGATTATTACAGTATTGAAAAGACCCGCTATAAAGACACGCAAGCCCTGGTACAAAACCTTTATCACCACTTGCTTAACCTGGCCGACTCGCTCAAAGGGCGCCTGTCTTCCGCCGAAGAAGATACGTTGGCCAATCTGTTCCAGGTACACATGGACTTGCAAATGTTGCTGGATGAGCTGTCGCTCCGGCCCAGCGCCGTGCCCAAGCCTGCTCTTGATGGCGATGAAGTGCAAAGAATTGCCCATGCCCAGGCCATGCAATATGCTCGCGACCTCATCACGGCCATGCGCCAGAAAAGAGAACAACAACGCCGGCTTGAACTAACCTCGCAGCAACTGATTCGCGCCGAAAAATTGGCCACCGTGGGCCACATTGCGGCCAGCGTAGCCCACGAACTGGGCAATATTTTCACGCCCCTGCTTATGTACGCCAAACTGATTCACAAAGAAACCGCTGCCGACAAAAATTCAGAAGTGGCCGAATACGCCACCCACATCACCGAAATTGCCAACCGCGCCTCGGACATGCTGCGCCAGCTTGTGGACGCCTCCCGCAGCGAACCGGCCAAAATGGTGCCCCTGGACCTGAGCAAAATAATCCAAAATACATTTACCCTATTTGCTCCCCGGATCAAAAAACAGAGAATTAACGTTGAGCAGCGCCAGCCCAAAAACCTGCCCCTGGTAATGGGCCGGCCAGACCAACTGGAACAGGTGTTTATCAATCTTATGCTTAATGCTTTTGACGCCATGCCCAAGGGCGGCGATTTTATCATCACCCTGGTCTCAAACCACCAGGAAACCGATGACCAGATTGGGCCTGAATTTGTGACCGTGCATGTCAAAGATACCGGCGCGGGTATTCCTCCAGAAAATATCAGCCTTCTCTTTGAACCTTTTTTTACCACCAAAGCCAAAGGAGCCGGTTCCGGTTTGGGCCTTTTTGTCACTCATCTCATTATCAACCAGCATGGCGGTGTGATTGAAGTGGAAAGTGAATTGGGCGCAGGCACAACTTTTATCCTAAAATTGCCCACGGCCAAAAAACAGGAGAAACCGAATGTCAATTAAGGTTTTTATTATTGACGACGATTTTTTTGTTCGTCAAGCCACCACCAGTTTGCTGACTAAAGACGAACGCACCGAAGTTATTGATTCGGCCTCAAAGCCGGCCGAGGCCCTGGCCAAACTCAAAACTGCCAAAACCCTGCCCGACATCATCCTGTTAGATATGGACTTCAAACATGCCCAGGAAAGCGGCCTGCAAGCCATTGCCCCGCTGAAACAGGCGTTTCCCGAAATCGGCATCCTGATTTTTTCAATGAGCCGGGACGAAGAGTTAATTTTAAAAGCCATGCAAGCCGGGGCCGACGGTTATATCTGGAAAAATGACGCGGCCGAAGGGTTGGGCAGCGCCATTGAGCGCGTCGAGGAGGGCAATTTTGTAGTTACCGAGTCGGTGGCCCGGCTGATTTTTGGCAAAGTGAGCGGCCTGTTGGGCAACCGTCCCGCCGAAATCTTGCCCGAGGGGAAACGCTACGAGGATTTGACCCGGCGCGTGGAACAGGTGATGCGGCTTTTTTGTATTGATGGCATGTCGGCCTCTGAAATTGCCGACGCCCTCCACATTTCCGAAAGCACCGTCCGGGGCCATATCAAAACCGGCTACGAAATTGTCGGCGCTACCAGCCGCCACCAGGCGTTTCAAAAATTAATTGCCAGGGCAGACGAGTGAGGACTGAGGAAGGAGGATTAATGGCCATGCGTGAAGTAGCAAATGACAAATTGAGGGGCAGCCCATTCTATTTGTTCATTTGCTATTCGCCCCCCTAGGGAGCATAAAAATGAGCGACGAAAATTCAAACCAGGCCGAGCAGCAGGCTTATGCCCAGGCCAAAAAGTATGGCGAAGAACTGGCCCGCCTCTACGCCGAAGAGAAAACCCGGCGCAAAGAGTTGGAAACAACCACCCAAAAATTGCAGGCCATTTTTGATACTGCCCCCAACGCTCTGGCCGTGGTTGACAACGATTTAACAGTGGTTGAGGCCAATCCCCGCTTCCAGTTTTTATTTGAACAAACAAATGATTACATTGGCCGGCCCTTAACCGACTTTTTGCCGGCAGAACCGTTACAACAAACAATCCAGGCCATTGAAGCCGGATCGGCCAATTTTGGCAGCGTTGAAGTGGAAATCACCGCACCAATGCCCCGCACCTTGTTGGTGGCTTTGGCCGCCTTGAGCAGCGGGCCGGGTTGGGTTTTGATCTTTCACGATCTCACCGAGCGCAAACGCCTGGAAGGTTTAAAGGACGAATTCGTCAACATTGCGGCGCACGAATTACGCACCCCCCTGGGCGGCGTGATGGGGTTTGTGAGCGTCTTGCGCGAGAGTTTACAAGAGTATAATGACCCCATCGTGCTGCACATTTCAGACCTGATTCTGGAATCAACCGAACGCCTGAAATCAATCATTGACGAACTGGTAGATTTTGCCACCGCCCAACGGAATACCCAGGATGGGTTGCATATTGTTGACATCAACGTCAACTGGCTTCTGCAAAAATCTATAAAATATTTAGATAAACAAATAAAAGACCGAGACATCACCTGCCATATTGAGTTGCCAACCCCCTTACTGACCATCCGCGGCGACCAATTCATCTTAAGTGAAGTTATCTATCAACTCCTAAAAAACGCCGTTATCTTCAATAAGCCGGGCGGGCAAATTATCATCAGAGTGCAGCGTTTGCCCCTGACCGGCATAACCCCAAACGTGAAAGATAATAATAAAGAAGAAGCAACGATTATTGAAATTGAAGATACCGGTATTGGCATTCCCCAAACCGATTTGGAAAAAATCTTTGATAAATTTTATCAAATTGAAGAACATCTGACCCGCAACGTGGGCGGTTTGGGTTTGGGGCTAACCATTGCCCGGCAGGGGGTAGAACAACACAACGGCCAACTGACGGTGACCAGCAAGTTAGGTCAGGGCAGTGTTTTTCGTATGGTGCTGCCGCCTATTACCCGGTTAAAAGATGTTTCTATTGACAACCGGCCCGATGTGGCCCATCAACAAACCCTGGCTTATGCCAAAGATATGGCCCGCGCTGTTGCAGCCCAACTTAAAATGAAAAAGAAATTGGCGCAAATTGAAACTCTAACTACCACTTTAACCCAAACCCTTGATCTGCTTCAGGCTACCGTGCCGGGCGGCCTGGCTTATGCCAGCACGCTCAGTCAGATGCAGAATATTGCCCGGGAGTTACTGGAACTATCGCAACAAACCGGTGAATGAATACAAAGGATATGAGCGCCAATTTTGATTTGACCAAACAAGCTCGCTTTTTTACCCTCTCGCTCGACCTGCTGTGTGTGGCCGGTTTTGATGGTTATTTTAAGCATTTAAATCCCGCCTGGGCGCAAACAACCGGCTTTACGCTTGAGGAATTAAAGGCCAAACCCTTTATTGAATTTGTCCATCCCGATGACCACCAGGCCACTGTGGCTGAAACGGCAAAGCTGGTCACAGGAAGGGGCGAAACTATCTACTTTGAGAATCGTTATATCTGCAAAAACGGCTCAATCAAATGGCTTTTGTGGAACGCTACTTCCTTTCCCGCCGAAGAGTTAATTTATGCCATTGCCCGCGACGTGACCCGGTACAAACAAACTGAGCAGGCCCTGCAATACCGCGTAGAGTTTGAAAAACTTATCACGGCGCTATCCACGGACTTCATCAATTTGACTCCAGATGAGATTGATAACGGCATAAACCAGGCTCTGCAAACCATTGCCCAACTGGCCGGGGTTGACCGCAGTTACATCTTCATCTTGGCCGAAGACGGGCACTCAATGGATAATACCCACGAATGGTGCGCCGAGGGCATTGAGCCGCAAATACAAAAATTGCAGGGTTTGGCGCTTGCCGACTTTCCCTGGTTTGCCCAAAAGATCAAGAACCTGGAGATTATTCACGTGCCCCGTGTGGCTGATTTGCCGGATGAGGCCCGCCTGGCGCAAGCAAAACTTCAGGCCCTGGGCATTCAATCCATTATCAATATTCCTATGCTTCATCGCGGCAGCCTGGTTGGATTTTTTGGGTTTGATACGTTAAAAACAGAAAAAGCCTGGGGAACTGAAGAAATCAACCTGCTCAAAGTTGTGGCCGAAATGCTGGTCAATGCCCTGGAACGTAAGCAAGTGGAACAGCGTGAGGCCCTGGCCTATGAGTTTGGCCGGCAACTCACCACCCTGTTGGACCCGGATATTCTGCTCTCTGAAATTGTGCATCGTTTGCAAAAAGTTTTTGGTTATTACCACGCCCACGTTTACCTGTTCAACAAAACCTTTCCCCAATCCGCCCATCCTTTTGGCGAGGATGAAGCATTGCTGGTAATGCGCGAAGGCACCGGCCAGGCCGGCCTGGAAATGAAACGGCAGGGCCATGCCATTCCGCTGCAAGCCACCCAAAGCCTGGTGGCCCGCGCGGCCCGCGCGCTTGAACCGGTCATCGTCAACAACGTTAGCCAGGACCCCCATCACCTGCCCAACGTGCTGCTGCCCGACACTCGCTCCGAGGCAGCCATTCCTCTCTTTCTCGGCCAGCGCCTTATTGGCGTGCTCGATGTGCAACATTCGCTGGTTGATCATTTTGACCCGGAAGAGATTCGCACCTTACAAATTGTAGCCAATCAACTTTCCATTGCCCTTTCCAATGCCCGGCTTTTTGAAGAAAATGCCCAACGATTGGCCATTATCGAAAACGCTTCTAACCTCATTGCCCTGATTAGCCTGGAAGAGCGCCTGGTAATTTACATCAACCAGGCGGGCGCCCAATTGACCGGCCATAATGCGCCAGAAGAGATGATTGGACAGCCATTGGCCCATTTTTACCCACCGGAAGCGTTAAAGCGTGTTGAAAAAGAAGGTCTGTTTGTAGCCGCCGAGCAGGGAATATGGCGCGGCGAGAGTTGTTTGCGCCGCCTAAACGGTGACGACCCGGTGCCGGTTGACCAAACCATATTTCTGATTTGTGACGAACACGACCAGCCCCAAACCTGGGCCACTATCATGACCGACATTACCGAACGCAAACGTGCGGAAGAAGCTTTACAAAAAATAAATGAAGAATTAGAAGCCCGGGTGGCTGCACGCACCGCTGAACTCAGCCAAACCAACGCCGATCTTGTCCACGAAATTGCCGAACGCAAACAGATAGAGGCCGCCCTGATCCGGCAAACCCAGGAACTGGCCCGTTCCAATGCCGAATTGGAACAATTTGCTTATGTGTCCTCCCACGATTTACAAGAACCGCTGCGAATGGTCACCAGCTACGTGCAACTGTTGGCGCGGCGTTACCGGGGGCAGCTCGACAACGATGCTGATGAATTTATTGCCTACGCCGTAGACGGGGCCAGCCGCATGCAGCAATTGATTAACGATCTGCTGGCCTATTCCCGGGTGGGTACCCGGGGCAAAGATTTTGCCCCAACCGACTGCCAGGCTACGCTTGAGTATACGCTGCGTAATCTCCAACCCGTTATTCAGGAATGTGGCGCCACCATAACCCGTGATGCCTTGCCTACAGTGATGGCTGATAGTTTACAACTGGCCCAGCTTTTTCAAAATTTAATTGGCAATGCCCTCAAATTTCGCAGCCAGGAACCGCCCCGGATTCACATTTCGGCAGAAAAAAATCACCACGGCGCGGCCGATGAATGGCTTTTTTCTGTAGCCGATAATGGCATTGGCCTTGAACCGGAGTACGCCGAACGCATTTTTATCATCTTCCAACGTTTACACAACCGGGAAGAGTATTCCGGCACCGGCATTGGCCTGGCAGTGTGCAAAAAAATTGTCGAGCGTCATCATGGACGGATCTGGGTAGAATCGCAGGCCGGCGCGGGAGCCACCTTTTACTTCACCTTACCGGCTATGAAAGGTCAATAATGTCTATGTTCCAGTCAAAACCCGGCGAACCTGTTGAAATCTTGTTGGTAGAAGATAATCCCGGCGATGTGCGGCTCACGCAAGAAGCCTTCAAAGAGGGCAAAGTTTACAACAATCTCAGTGTTGTGGGCGATGGGGTGGAGGCGCTGGCT
>JAFGDY010000293.1 GCA_016931895.1 Anaerolineae bacterium | reverse complement strand
GATAGGGTAATCACAATGATACGGGGTTGAGCCACGTTAGGTCAAGCCCTGGCGTGGCTCATGATTTATGACCACGCCTCATTTAGTCCTCTGTTGGTCTCTGAACCCGGCGTGTCCGACATCAAGCTGGTTGAGCAGCTCAAAGAGCTTGAGCGCGAGCTGACCGGCCGGCCGCTCAAAGTGAACTGGTTGACCCTCTCCCCCACCCAGGTGGAAGCCAGAGGAATTTTGGACGACGTTGACCATGTGAAACGGCAAATTGCCCGCCTGCCCCAGCGACACCGGCAAGAAGCGGCACTGTGGCTGGGCAAAGTTCGTTCTAACCGCCAACTGGCCGAAACCGAAATCCCCTCCTTTCTTACCGAGTTGTATCAATACGTTACCACCCGCGCCGAAGAGCCGGGCTGGCCCGGCCAGGATTCCGGCGCCGGCCCGGCCGAGTTGACCGGCGTGCGTCTTTTTGCGGATATTGATGCCCGGCTGGCTCAAGCCCAAGACGCCCTCAATGGAGAGCAATACCTGGCCGTGTTGGAACAGGTCAGCCAGATTTGGCAGGATGTCGAAACGGTCAGGGCCTTTCTCCAGGCCATGAACGCCCATGGCCGCCAGCAGGCCAAAATTGATGCTTTACTGGCCCAGGGCGGCCATCCCCTCCAATTGGCGGAGGATTGGCAAGAGATCAAGCTGGATGTGCAAACCATTACCGCGCGCATTCTGGCCGGCGACTATGCCCACGCCGCACCCTGGATTGAAGAACTCAACACCGACAGTCGGCGCGCCCTGGCCGGCGTGCAGGGGTGGCAGGCCTTGCGCGAGCATAATCTGGCCGACCTGCACTACCTGCATAACCGGGTGAGCCAACTGGCCCAATGGCAGCAAGAGCAGGTTGAGCCGGCCTGGCAGCAGTTACAGGCGTATCCTGGCCAGAATTGGGCAGACCTGGCGCCTGAAATGGAACAGGCGCGGCAATCCTTGACCAGATTGTTAAACAGCCAGCTCAAACAACTGGAAAGTTTGAACAGTTTAGACGTGCAACAATTTATTGAAGCCGAGCGGTTGCTGAAACATACCCTGGCCGACCTGGCCCGGGTGGAGGAGCAATTCCACACTACCGTCAATCGTTTGGCCGAGGTGCAAGCTGTGGCCGAGCGCATTTCCCAGGCTTTGCCCCTGGCCGAGACGGATTTGCAGCGGGCCGAAACTTTGCGCAATCAGGAAGACGTTAAGATTGGGCCGGAGGTAGACCGGCAAATTGAACAGGCCCACCGTCATCTGGCTAAAGCCAAACGGCTGGCCGAAACGGGCGACTTCAGAGCGGCTCTGGATGAGCAGGTAACGGCCCGGCAGTTGGCTACCGCCGCCTATATGGCCGCCGATGATCAAGTGCGCCGGATCAACGTTTTGCAGGTGGATTTGGAGCATTTGGTTGGGCGGGCGCGTGAAAAAACGCAGCAATACCTGGCTACGATCAAAAAATTGCCGGCGGTGGCTCAAACCGATGCCACGCAGCAATTGGCGCGACAATTGCGCGAGCAGTTATCCAGGGCTGAACAGGCCCGGACGGCCACCATTGGCCTGGAGGATCAGGCCCTGGCCCAGGCTTTGCAGACCGCCCGTGATGCCTACGACGAGGTAGATCAACTGGCCGCCTGGACCCTGCGCCAGGTTAAGGCCGATGGCGCCGAATACAATGAGCATCTCAAACAAGCCCTGGCCGCCATCTCCAATGCTCAGGCAGCCATCCGCCAGGCGGAGCAGGTGGTGCTTGAGGCCGATGCCAGTGGCGCGGGCCAACATGCCCTGGAACGCGCCCAAGCCACCTTGCCGGCGGAGGCGTCAACCCGGCGAGCCACCGTGGACAGCCTCGTCTATCTGCGCGAACAGGCCGAAGAGGCAAGCCGGTATGCCACCCTGGCCAGGAACCAGGCTGGCTGGAGGCAAAAAACCCGGTTAGCCCAGGCCAGGCAGAATTTGCAGGAAGAAACTGAGATTGGCGTTGAATGTACTGAAACCCTGGCGGTCGAATACCTGACAGATAGGATTGAAGAAGGATGAGCTTCAAATTTCGTTTCTTATGTCCTTCCACTTGGGCCTTCATCAAAGAGGCCCGTCAAACGCCCCACTATTCTCTATTCGACTGGCTGCACGGCTACATCTATGCCCGCTGGTCTTACCTTTATATTGCCCTGGGCACCGGCGAGCATCCCCTGTCTCGCGCCCTGGCTCCCCTGGTTACAGGGGTGCTGAAACTATTAAAGGTGGAAACAACGGGCCAGGCTCCAGACCCAACCTCTAACCGGCTCACTTTTGCCGATACTTATCACGGCAAGGTGGTGCCCCTGGCCGCAGCCAAAGGCTTGGTAACGGTGAACCAAGAGATCAATCTCACCGACCTGGAAAAAATCATCCCCTATGCCCGCGCCCGCGATATTATTTTGCGTAACCCCAACCATATTGTGGTTTTGCAATGTCCCTGCCGGGCGGCGCGTCCCCATCCCTGCCAGCCGTTGGACGTCTGCCTCATTATTGGCGAGCCAATTGCGGGTTTTGTGGCCGAACATCATCCCGGCCGTTCCCGCTGGATCACGTCTGCGGAAGCGGTTGCCATTTTGCAAGCCGAACACGAGCGGGGGCACGTTCACCACGCCTTTTTTAAGGATGCAATGCTGGGCCGGTTTTATGCCATTTGTAACTGTTGCGCCTGCTGCTGTGGGGCCATGCAGGCCCAGCGTAACGGCGTGCCGATGCTGGCTGCTTCCGGGTACGTTGCTTATGTAGATGCGGCCTTGTGTGAGGGCTGCGGCCGGTGCGCCGCGTTTTGCCAATTTGAGGCCCTGGCAGTGAACGGCCACGCCGTGGTAGATACCGGGCGTTGTATGGGCTGCGGCGTGTGCGTGTCAAAATGTGAGCAAGAAGCCATCTCCCTGCAACGCGATACCGGCAAAGGCGAGCCATTGGAAATCCACCAACTGCTGGCAGAGGCAAATAGGGCGACCGGCCGGTGACGCTATTTGTATCGCCGGAGATAATACGTTTGTTCTCCGCTTTTGACAACCAAGTTGGCGGCGGCCCTGAGCAAACAGGTTGTTTATCAGATCTTATCTTACCAATTAATCGTCAGTTGGGCCACTCTTGCGGACGGATAGATCCGCCCGCCTATGCCTTCGAGTTTGTTTCAGTCGGGCAGATAATAGTATAATTCAACTGCCGGTGGTTGCTTTGTTCACCGGGAGAAAAAGCAGACCCCCTACATTACCATTAGGAAAAATCGGGATGGTTCACAATTTAGTTGACACTTTTTTGAGCACGAAATAAAAATTGGCCGTTAAAATTTATCGGGTCCAGGCTATTTTC
>JAFGDY010000292.1 GCA_016931895.1 Anaerolineae bacterium | reverse complement strand
TTGATGCCCTGGCGCAGGTTCAGGGTCCAGGTTTTTACATCATCGCTGGCTTCCCAACTCTCCAGTAGATAAGGCCGGGTGATGTTGTCCGGGCCGGTTTGAGTCAGGTATTCACCCACCTGGCTGATAACGTTGGATTGCTGAACCCAGGAAAAACGGGCCGGATGGTCAATGAGTTGTAACTCCATGGCCTTGGTAAAGGTTCCGCCCCGCTTGATGCCACCGGCGGCGGGTTGTTCGACCTCGGCGGGGGCTTGTTCTGGCGCCGACGTTGTTTGAGCGCCACAAGCCGCCAGTGAGGCCGTAGCGGCAGAGAGACCGAGCAGGGTGGACATCCGCAAGAAGTCACGGCGAGAAATGCGACCTTGCCGAAATTTGTCGAAGGCCTCAGGGATGTAAGGGTGCTTCTGGGCCATTTGCTTCTCTGAAATTCGTTGCTTTTTCATCTGTTGCTCCTCTGAAAACTATTTTTGAGTTGAATGGTTTGTGCCGGTTGGGAACAACCGGGTCGATTGTTTTCAAGCGAAATTTGGGCATGGCTCAAGTTAGATTAACACTTTTTTCTGGCACATCTAAAAATTTGGAAAATAAAACCCTCGAAAACACATTTTGACCCAGTTTGTAGCCTAAAAATAGTCATTTTGGGGTCAATTCGCCAGAAAAAAAATTTAACCATTATGAAAGTGTTAATCTAACTTCACAGGTTTCTGTACCATGCCGAAATTTATTAAAGGAACTCGGGATACTTTTTGGTTATATCACCCCCTTTTTTAATGGGAATTTTCCAAAATCTCAGGAGGGCCAAAGTTGAGGAACCAACGCGCCCACGGAGGGCTATTTGAGGTGCAGGCGGCCACCCATAGGCCGGCTCTCATTCCGCAAAGATTGGATTTAGAATCTATCCGTAAATTCAATGGAGGCAGCTCTTTTGCCGCCAAGTTACCGAGTGTGAAGGCTCGATTCGTTAATTTACGAATAGACACTTAATCCAAGGGGTTGTCTAAAAACAACACCCCAACTTACTTGGAATATTGGAGAAAAAGCCCATAGCCAAAATTGAATTTTTCGATAGTGGGTCCACATGTAGTAATAAATAGTGTCAGAATTTGTCTTTCCAGGCCACGTAATCACTACTTGTGCAGGACTACCGAATTTTTCTTTGACTCAGGGCAGGGAAAACAATCTTATTATATCATCCTGGATTAACCCTTCCTACACCAACATGGGTTATCTTTGCCATGAAAAAGGCCTATCTTTTTGTAGCTCCGTTGACTTCATTCAATCATCCATGTGGGTGAATTACCCAATACCAGTATTATCCATGTGAGCTATTTGATACTGTTGCCAAATCCTTTTTTACCCCAGCCAGGTGGCCCAATCAGAAGTCTGGCAGGTCTTCTGCCTGTTGTTTTGTAGCGCAATTCAAACAAAGGGTAGTTGTAGGTAAAATTTCTAAACGCTCAGGGTTTATACATCGCCCACATTGGGCACAAACTTCATAGGTACCTGCCTCTATCCGATTCAGGGCATTACGCAAAATCTCAAGCTGATTGACGGCCTGTTCCTTCCGAGCCAGGTTCATCTCCCAGGTATAAAATCCTGCGCTGCCTGCATCCAGACCAGAGACCTGTTTCTCTTCAAGCAACTCGGTCAGGCGTTCTAATTCTTCTTTTGTTTTCTGTAAATCGGTTTGTAACCGCTGTTTTATTTCAGTTAGTTCCAAAGTGATCACACCACTTCAAGTAACTTTATGTCAAAAGTTAAATCACGCCCGGCCAATGGATGATTGCCATCCACTGTAACCTTATCTTCGGCAATCTTGGTGACCGTGACGACTTCCGGGCCATTTTGTCCCTGATCAAATTGATATTGTTGGCCGACCTGCACGTCGGCGGGGAATTTGTCTCGCGAGATGGTGTGAACTTTGTCGCGGTCGTAGGCCCCGTAAGCTTGATGGGCCAAAATCGTGACGGTTTTGGTTTCCCCAGGCTCCATCCCCATCAAGGCCTGTTCAAAGCCCGGTATAACTCGACCATCACCTACTCTAAATTGGATTGGCTCCTCAGGCGACGACGCACTGAACACCCTCCCATCTTCCAATTTGCCTGCATATTCAACCTTAACCATGCTACCTTTATTTGCTTGCGTCATAAGTTGCCTCCTAAATCACAAAATTCTTGACTTCATTTTGCCTGCTCATCCGGGTTAATACCCTCACTCTGACAAAAACCCCTCAATCACGCTTAAACGATAGGTCCCGCTTTATTGCCTCCATCAGATCACTAACATTCCTGGTTACCCGTTGGCTGGCTCGATAGACGTAAAGATTATTATTTTGTAAACTCAAGTTGATGATTTTAAGGTCCGGTTTTGCCTTTAAGATAAACTCTATCTCAGCCCCAACACTATCACCATCTATGATGATTACATCTGGCTGAAGCGTTTTAATATATTCGATGGCCCCGTCTACATCTATCGCATGCCCGACAAACTCTATATCCGCTTCTGGATAAAGTAGACTCTCGATCCCACGACTGAACATCAAGTGAGCCGAAATGACAAAAACACGGATTTTCGCCAATGATTTTCTCCAATGGGGGCTTGTACTCTCCTTCAGTATAAACTTTCCCGGCTGGCTTGCCCATACCAACCTGGGTAATTTTTGTAACAAAAATGGGCTATCTTTTTGATAGCCCTGGTGATAGGAGATCGTTGTTACAATCGCCCATGTGGATAGATGTTTTTAGTAAAATATCCCCCAGATGGGCTATTAATGCTTGATGCCACCGCCGGAATAGTGTGATGTTTCTAAGCCTCACCACAACGCTTCCTGTTGAAAAAGCCACCAGCAAACAGTCGAGCGGGCCAAATCGGCTACCATCAACCAACGCCTTTCCGCTTGGTCAAAGGGGGCCGCTCACCGGATCGGTGGTTTACAAAGTGCTCAAAAACTATGCCTTCCGGGCCGGCCTTGATCCTGATCTGGTCATTGAACAAGAACTTGCTAGCTTTTGCTAATATTATCCGGCATGTCCCCCACATGGGTTTGAGGTACAACTACTACAAAAATGGCATCAGGCTGTAAACTTTGATAGTTTGCAGATTGACTTAGAGATTAATTCATAGTAAACTTTCTCTGAAAATCAAATATTTAATAGGCAACTTTCTCCATAGCCTTATAAAGTTGCATTTTGCGTAACAGTAATATTTGTGCCCCCGTAGCTCAGAGGATAGAGCAGAGGTTTCCTAAACCTTGTGTCGCAGGTTCGAGTCCTGCCGGGGGTGCTTGTTTTTTAGGAGTCAGGCCAATCTGGATACAAAGGGCTGGCCCTCACCCAACACTTGGTGAACAATTTGCATCCATTCACTGATGGGGATACCCTGGGGGCATTTGGCCTCACACTCGCCGCATTGGATGCAGCCGCCGGCCTGTTGATTTGTATCCGAAATACCCAGGCGGTAAGATTCGGCCAGCCAGGCATATTGGCCGCGGGCGCTATCAGGTTTATCATACATCAGGCCGCTGTTGTATATGTTAAAATTCCAGGGGATATTGACGTCGTTGGGACAGGGCATGCAGTAATTGCATTGAGTGCAGGGGATAGCCGAAAGTTCGCTATACTTTTGGCTGACCTGCTCAAAGAGCGCCAATTCCTCTCTGGTGAGCGCGCCAATTTCAGACACATCGGCGCTGGCCAGGTTTTCTTCAACTTGTGACATGGCGCTCATGCCGCTGAGTACCACCGCTACCTCCGGTTGGCTCCACAGCCACTGCAAAGCCCAATCGGCGGCGGAACGTTTATTGGCCGCAGTATCCCAAATCTTTTGAATCGGTTGGGGGGGATTGACCAGCTTACCCCCCAGCAAAGGCTCCATAATCACTACGGCCAGCCCCTTTTCTGCCGCATACTGGAGGCCCTTGAGGCCGGCCTGGTTTTCGACATCCATGTAGTTGTATTGGATCTGGCACAAACCCCAATCATCGTAAGCATCTACAATCTCTTTAAACACCTCGTAACTATCATGGAACGAAAAGCCCAGCCGGCCAATACGCCCGGCGGCAATGGCCTTCTCCGCCCAGGCCAGAACGCCAAAATCGCGCAATTTGGCCCACCAGTCGCTGTTCAACGAGTGGAGCAAGTAAAAGTCAACGTAGTCGGTCTGGAGTCTTTCAAGCTGCTCGTCAAAGTATTGGTCAAAATCCTGGGGGCCTTCAATCTTCCAACTGGGCATTTTGGTGACCAATTTGACCCTTTGCCGATACCCATTTTTGAGCGCCCGGCCTAAAAACCGTTCGCTGTTTCCATCGTGATAGGGATAGGCCGTGTCCACATAGTTTACCCCGCGATCAATGGCGTAATGAAGCATTTTAGTTGCTTCCGCTTCATCAATGGCGGCGCCGTTTCCGTCTATAATAGGCAGTCGCATGGCCCCAAATCCAAGCGCTGAAACTTCAAAATCAAGATTGCCAAATTTACGATATTTCATTTGTTTCACCCCGTTACTTTACAATATGATGTTTGCGGTTTAACCGATTATTAACTTTAATTGAGGCCATTGTAACAGAGGTCAAAAAGAAAATCACCCTCCAAAAGGAGGGTGACCAGGAGGGTAGAGGGGAGGGGGAGGGTGGGGTTACAACAGGTTTAGTTCTCTGGCCCTGGCCAGGGCCTGGGTGCGATTGTTGACCTGTAGTTTTCCGTAAATATTTTTGAGATGCCACTTGACCGTACTGACCGCCAGGATCATTTCGTCGGCAATTTCTTTATTTGAACGTCCCGTGGAAATGAGTTGGAGAACTTCAAGTTCCCGCTGGCGAAGGGGTTCAACCAGGGATTGGTCCGGCAATTTTGTAGGCAGCGGCGTGATTGTTACGATAGTTTCTTTACCCAGGGCAGCCAGAAGTTGGCCGGCATAACCGCCAACCGCTTTATCCTCAACACATTGCCGGAGCAGGGTGGCGATAGCTGCTCCCTGGTCAATAAGCGTGCGGATAAATCCGGCGGGTTGGGCCAGCGCCAGGGTTTGTTGAAAAGTTTCCCGGGCTTTGGCTGTGTGGCCATTAATTGAGTAAGCCACCGCCAACAACCCCATATTTTGGATAAGCTGCCAGTTGTGTTCAATGCTTTGCTCATGCGCGCAGCGTTGTTGCAATAAAGGAACAATCTCCTGAGGCAGCGGTACGTGTTGGGATATGCCTTGGGCCAGGGCCAGGAGAATGACAATCGCATTTTCCCGCGCCTCAGGATGTTCAGGATCAAGGCTGTAGCCGCATTGTTGCACCCAACCGGCAGCCGTGTCAAGCTGGCCCTCTTTGAGCCACAGCCTCATCTGGTCAACGGCTACATCTTCAATCAAAGATACAATGTTGGTTTGTTGGGCAATCTCTTCGGCCTGCCGGAGTGAAGTTTGCGCCTGAGTCAGCTCATCTCTGGCTTGATACAGGTAGGCCAGCGCCCGATGGCTGTAAATAAGCACTTTTACTTCACCACTTTGCTGGGCTAATTGCAAGGCCTGTTGCAAGTGCTCATGCGCTTCGTCCAAGCGATTCCACTCGTACAGCAGTTGCCCCAAACCCACATGCGCCCAACAGAGGGAAACAGCAGGCGGCGAGTAACGCTGCGCCCACTGCAATGCCTGTTGATACACTTGCGCGGCCGGTTGCAATTGACCGTGGGTGAGATACAAATTACCCAAATAATAACTGGCCATCATTGCCGCCCGGGGATGATGGCTAGAGCGGTTACAGGCAATGGCCTCTTCAAAGGCTTCCTGCACTTCCTCCAGATTGGCGGCCAACTGTTCCTGGGCAAAAGCCAAATCCAGCGAAATCTCACTACGCAGAGCAATCAACTCTGCGGGGATGTGCGCCAGGGCCAGTTTACAACATTCAACAATCCGGTCGGGATCACCCTGGATCACGGCCATGCGGGCTTGAATAGCCGCTTTCCCGCCGATGAAGATCTTAACCTCAGGGCCGTCCGCCTGATCGAGCCGGTCCAGATAATGAGTGGCTTCATCAAAGCGACCGGCATGGGTCAGGGTCCAGGCGTAAAAAAGGCACAATTTAGGCCGGGAGTGAATCACAGCTTCCGGCAAGGCCTTGAACCAGCCCAACAGCGTATTAAATTCACCCAATACAAGCCGCTGTTTAACCACCTGCTCCACCAAATCCGCAGCTTCGGTAAAATCTCCGGCAGCCAAAGTATGTTGAATAGCCCGGCCAATATCGCCCCCAGCTTGGTACCAGGCCGCGGCCTGGCGGTGCAGGGCCGGTAACTGGTCGGCCTGCTTCTGCCGTAATTGGCTGCGCAGGAAATCGGCAAACAGGTGGTGGTAGCGATAGGTTCGCTCCTGCTGGCATAAGGGAATGATGAACAGGTTTCGCCGTTCAATTTCGGCTAAAACCGAGCGGCTGTCATCCCGGCCCGTAACCGCATCGCACAGATCGCTTTGCAGGTATTCCAAAACCGCCGTGCTCAACAAAAAATTGCGGATAGGTTCCGGCTGTTGTTGTAAAACTTCGGTGGCCAGGTAGTCAACAATGTAACGATGATCGCCGCGGAAGCTGTTGAGAAAGCTGGCCGTAATATTTGCCGAACCTCCGGCGGTGAGCGCCGCCAGGTGTAAACCCGCCACCCAACCTTCGGTGCGTTGTTGGAACATGGCAATCTCTTCGGCGGACAGATTGACGTTGATGGTTTGCCGGAGCAAGGTTTGAGTTTCTTCCTGAGAAAAGCGCAGGTCATCGCTGCCCAACTCCATCAATTGGCTCCGCGCTCGCCAGCGGGCCAGAGGCAGCGGAGGGGCAACCCGGCCGGCCAGAATAAGGTGCATCTGCGGCGGCAAATAATCCAGCAGAAAGGTGAGCGCCGTATGAATATCGTTGTTTTCAATACAATGATAATCATCCAACACCAGCACAAAGTCATCGGAAATAGCGGCCAGGGCATTGATCAAGCCGGTAAGATGATAAGTGATGTCGGTATGGGCGGCACGCAGCAAATCAAGAATGTGTTCAAGGTCGGCGTCCAATTTATCCAGAGCGGTAATTACATAAGACCAAAAGTGAATGGGGTCGTTGTCTGCCGCATCCAACGAAACCCAGGCCACGGGCCATTCACTGCGCTGGCTCCAATCGCTGAGCAGGGTGGTTTTGCCAAACCCGGCCGGCGCAGACACCAGTACCAATTTGTACTGAATGCTTTGGTTCAACTGCTGCATTAAACGAGGCCGCTGCACCAACGACGGCGGGGCCACAGGAACGTGCAGTTTGGTGCTGATGGTTGAAAAAACTTGGGTTTTTTGGTTGACGAAGGGCAAATCTGTGATCATTGTGCTTTTTTTACATCATTCTTTTTCAAAACGTCATGCTTTTCTTAAATTTTTATCATTTACCCTTTAATGCGCTCTTGCCTCATAAGTTTACTTGACCGCGTTCACTTTGGCAAACGTAAATGGATGTATTCAGAATAAGTTGACCATCATCAAGCCGCAAGAGGAAGATGGTCATAGGGTGTTTGTTCGGAAGATGAGCCAATAGCCGGCATAAGGTATGATTGACAGCTCTGGCCGGTTTCTCTATACTACCTGTATTGTTAATCTCAAGCCGGAGGTAAAAAAGGGAGATCGGCCAAATTTCTTCCCATAATTTATAATGTTTGAAGTTGAACTGAAAGCTCGTGTGCATCAGCCGGAGGTGATCAAAAAACGGGCGGCAGCGTTGGGTGAATTTGTGGGCGAGTTTTTCAAAGAGGATGTGTACTTTAGACGATGTGGCGATACCAACCCGGTGCCCCCCAAACGTTACCGTTTGCGCCGCGAAGGAAAGAACGCGGTCGTCACTTTTAAGCAACCGGTGGCAGCGGATGGCGCTGAAGCCAATGAGGAAGTGGAATTTGCGGTAGATAAGCCGCATGCCTTTTTTAGGTTTGCCAACCATTTTGGCTTTGAGCCATTTGTGGTCAAGCGGAAAAAATCGCAAGTTTACCAGGTGGGCCGGGCGCATATTGAGCTAAACAAAGTTGAATATTTAGGCCATTTTGTTGAAATTGAAATTTTATGCGCTAATAAAGCCAATATTCCTGCCGCCGAAGCTGAAATTAACACCCTCCTGGAGCGATTGGGCCTGTCTCAGGCCGACCTTGAGCCACGTCTTTATCTGGTTCTGCTTCAGCAGGCCCATCCGGTGCGGTATCGTTTTATTGATAACCCATCACTCGACTGGCCATTTGAGGAAACGCCCCGCTAAGTTTATGAGGGCAAGGGGGACATCATTCCAGAGCCTGGCGAAGGTCTTGGATGAGATCGGTCGCATTTTCCAGGCCAATGGATACCCGTAATAAATTCTGCGGCGTTTTTGTGCCCGCTGCCTCAATAGAGGCGCGGTGCTCAATGAGGCTGTGCGGGCCGCCAAAACTGGTGGCCCTGGTGAATACACTCACCCTGGCCGCCACGGCCATTGCTTCGGCCTGTCCACCCTTAACCTGGAATGAGAACAGCCCGCCAAACCCCGCCATCTGAGCGGCAGCAATCGCGTGTCCCGGATGTGTTTTCAGGCCGGGATGATGGACCCGCTCAACCGCCGGGTGAGTACTGAGAAAATGCGCCACTTGCAGGGCATTTTCGGCCTGAGTGCGGACGCGATAGGGGAGGGTCTGGATACCCCGCAGTGCCAGCCAACATTCAAACGGCGAAGGCACTGCGCCGCCCAGGTGTTGAATATGCCGGATTCTCTGCCAAAACTCGCTATCGGTTTTGGCCACCACCACGCCGCCCAAGATGTCGCTGTGCCCGCCCAGGTACTTGGTGGTGGCGTGGATCACCAGGTCGGCGGCCAGGTCAAGGGGGCGCTGCAAAATGGGGGTGGCAATGGTGTTATCGCAAACCAGGTAAGCATTCGAGCGGTGAGTTATCTCGGCTATGGCCCGAATGTCGGTGATTTTGATCAGCGGATTCGACGGAGTTTCGATCAATACCAGTTTGGTGTTAGCCTGCATTGCATTTTGCACAGCGGTAAGATCGGTGGTATCCGCAAAAGTTACAGCCAGGCCCCAGGGCATAAAAACGTCTGTCAGCAATTTGCGGATGCCAAAATAGAGATCGGTGGGGGCCATCACGTGGTCGCCCGGCGAGAGCGCCTGAAGAATGGTCATCGTTGCTGCCGAACCGGAAGCAAAAGCGGCGGCGTCGCTGCCCCCTTCTAACGAAGCCATCACTCGCTCCAAAGCATCCCGGTTGGGGTTACTACTGCGGGAATAATCGTAGCCGTGGGGATAACGTCCATCGGGTTGTCGTTCAAACGTTGTGGACAAATGAATTGGCGGCGTTATTGCTCCTGTGGCCGGGTCAATTTGATGACCGGCATGAATAGCTTGAGTTTCTATATTCATCATTTTCCTTTCAAAATTTGAACTGTTAGGGTCAGCATTTTTCTCGTTCCCAAACTCCAGTTTGGGAACGAGAGTAATTTTGGCGAAATAAGGCTTTTAGATTTTGGGGAGCGTACGGGGATGCTGAATGACGTATTTAATCTGTTCAGCCAGGGTATTTACGTCCAGGGGTTTGCCAATAAAGTGATCATAATTTACTTTTTTCCCTTCTGGTTGGCTGTCACTGGCTGAAAAAATGATTTTGGGGATAGATCGGGTCTCGTGGCGGCTGTTAAGAATCTCAATAACTTCATAACCATTAATATCGGGCAAATGAACATCTATCAGGAAAACATCGGGCAAAATTTCCGCAGCCAGATCTAGCCCTTGCTGCCCGGTGGCTACCGCATGCACCTCAAAGCCCTCAAAACTGAGGAATCGTTCAATCAACACTCTATTATCGCAATTATCGTCAATATATAGGATGGTATATTTCTTTTCCATATCAGTTACAGGAGCCGCGTTATTTGAGTTGATGGAAACAAAATTTATCCGGCGTGGTTAGCGACTTTTCAGGGCAAAATTTACCCCTATCGTCCCTAATTTTTCAAACATAGTCTCCACATTATAATTGGTTTTGGCGCTGGTTTCAATGTAATCATACCCATTCTCTCTGGCCCACCTGGCAATCTTGTCAACCGGCACTTTTTGGGGCAGGTCTATTTTGCTGGCCACTACCAGCACTGGAATATTGGGCGCTTTGGCTCGACACTCGCGCACCCAATTGGGCAAGTGTTTAATTGTTTCCGGCTGGCTCACGTCAAAAACCAGGGCCATCGCATGGGAGCCGAGATAAAAACTTTCCCGGACCGCCGACCACTGGGGCTGGCCGGCCAGGTCCCAGGTATGAATTTTCACCCGGCCCAGGCCGGGCACCCGGGTTAGTTTGGTATGCGTGTCCATGCCCAGGGTCATATGGTGTTGTTCGGTAAATTCGTCAAATACATACCGACGCAATAAACTGCTCTTGCCCACAGCCCCGTCACCCGCCAGAATTACCTTTACATGAAAAAGCACCTCTTCTTTGTCATTTTTCATTTTGACTTTTATCCAGATTTAGCTTTGTTAAGATATTCACTTTAATCTTACAGAACTTTGCTGCGCTTTCATATAGCATATTTTACCCAATATCATGGGCAATTTTTTATTGCGACAGAGATTCAATTTTTACGAGGTGAGGGTTCAACGCGGCTCAAGAGTTATAACATAACACTCCCCGGCTTTGTCCGCAAATAATAACAAGCCCCAAGAGCAAGCGTAACCGGGCGACGTTATTTTGGGACAAAGTTTTAACCCGCATCCAGGGTCTCGCGCACTTTACGGGCTAAAGCCTCTGAGGAAAAAGGTTTTTCCAGAAAAGCAATGCCTGCTCCCAAGAGCCCATGTTGGCTGAGGGACTCGTTGGCGTAACCGGAGATATAGAGAACTCTGAGTTTAGAAAACATTCGGACCAGCCGTTCGGCTAACTCACGGCCACTCATCTCGGGCATGATCACATCGGTGACCAACAAATCAATCTGGTCGGCATATTGTTGACTTATTTGCAAGGCTTGTTTGGCTTGACCGGCTTCTAACACGGTATATCCTTGCTTCTCTAAAAATTTGCGGGTGACTAAACGTACATTGGCTTCGTCTTCTACCAGCAAAATTGTTTCTGTGCCTTCCAGGGAGGTCACCGGCACTGGACGAGGCCCGATCTCTTCTGATTCTGCTATTACCCGTGGTAGGTAAATTTTAAAAATCGCTCCTTGGCCCAATTCGCTGTAAACCCAAATGTAGCCCCCGTTCTGCTTAACAATACCATAAACGGTTGATAATCCCAAACCGGTCCCTTTACCAGATTCCTTGGTGGTAAAGAACGGCTCAAAGATATGTGACTGTGTGTCTGCATCCAAGCCAACCCCCGTATCTGTTACGGCCAGCATAATGTAGGGGCCGGGGGTGAAGTCAAGATGTTGTTCGGCATAAGTTTCATCCAGATCAACGTTAGCCGTTTCAATGCTTAGCCTGCCGCCTTGGGGCATGGCGTCACGGGCGTTAACCACTAAATTCAACAAAACCTGTTCCATCTGCCCTGAATCTGCTTTAACCATCCCTAATGTTGGCTTGAGCTTGATCTTTAATTCAATATCCTCACCAATCAACCGGCGCAACATTTTCTGCATACCGGTTACCACGTCGTTGAGATTCAAGAATCGTGGCTGCGCCGATTGGCGACGGCTGAAGGCCAATAACTGGTGGGTCAGTACTGCGGCTCGCTCCCCTGCCTCTTGAATTTGCTGGATTTCCCACCGCACCGGGTCCTGGGGATCGAGATAACGTTGCAACAAAAGCTCACTATGGCCATTGATGACGGTTAAAATATTATTAAAATCGTGCGCAACCCCCCCGGCCAAACGGCCAATGGCTTCCATTTTTTGCGATTGGCGTAGTTGTTCCTCCAACTGTAAAACGCGCGTTACATCTCGTTGAAGCGAAACGTAATTGGTCACCAGGCCACCCTCGCTGCGAACTGGGGTGATGGTAGCATCCACAGTATAAAAAACACCATCCTTCTTTTTATTAACAAAACGCCCGTGCCAAACCCGACCGGTGGAAATTGTAGCCCATAATTTTTCATAAAAGGCTGCTTCTTGTTTGCCGCTTTGCAGCAGGCATGGATTCTGCCCAATTACCTCGGCACGACGATAACCACTCATCCGCTCAAAAGCGGGATTGACATAAACTATTTTACCCTCGGTATCGGTGATGATCACCCCATCTACGGACTGCTCAATAGCTGTGTTCAGCCGCCGATGCTCTTGGTTGAGCCAGGCCCGGGCCAGCGCCCCGGCCACCTGGTCGGCTACACTCCAGGCCAGATTAACTTCTGCTGTTGAAAAAGAGCGGGGTTGAATGGCATCCAGGCCCAAGCTGCCCATCACATTTCCATTCACAATCAACGGAACAAGCAGAAATGAAACAACATCATGTTTTCGGATAAATTCATCGCCTTGAGCCAGGCGCGGGTCGTTGGCGGCGGCATCTACCACCAATGGCGTTTGGTAGTTGAGTAAGTAGTGAAACAACGGATTATCAGCGACGGGGATGGTCTGATGCAAAACTGAAGGCCGGCCTGCGGCGGCATACTCGGCCACAATCACGCCGGCGGTCTTACCCTCATTAAGCAACGTGGCCGTGGCCTGGGGCACGTCAAAAGCCAGGGCTAACTCGCGGCAGGCTGTTTCCAGAATAGCCTCCGGTTCCAGGCTTGTCACCGAAGCGGCAATCACCTCATTGAGCAGAACCAACTCTCGATTACGGCGTTGCACTTCCTCTTCCACCAGTTTCAGTTCGGTGATGTCCCGAGAGACAACCACCGCATGCGTAACCGTTTTATGGCCGCCGTCATAAGGGTAATAAACCACGTCGAAACAGCGCCGGCCCAGATCGACGATTTCAAACCAGCCATGATAATGCACCTCTGCCCCGGCCAAACACTGGTCTAAGGCCGGCTTGATTTGGGATAGATACCGTTCCCGGCCCCAAACATTGGCCACGGTTTCACCAATCATTTCGGCCCGGTTTTTGTGATGGGCCTGGCAATAGGCCTCGTTGACCGCCACATAAGTGTGGTTGCGGTCAATCAAGGTCATAAAATCTTTAGACGTGTTGACAATAAATTCGTGTCTTTCACTATCCTTAAGCTTTTTTTCAACCATGTGCCGGTATAGGGCCATTTCAATGGTAAGCTGTAATTCCCTGGCCGCAAACGGCTCCAGCACATAGTCAAACGGTTCAGCCATTCGCGTCTGTTGTAAAATCTGGTCGTTAACCTCCGGGGCCAAAAAAATTGCGGGAATACCAAACCGCTCTCGGATTTGCCCGGCCAGGCTATCCGCCTCACCTTCCAGCCTAATATCCAATAATACCAAATCTGGCTCAGTCTTGATTATCTCTTGAACAGCTTCCGCCCCAGAGGAAACAATCGTCGGCACAACATACCCCAAATCCTTTAAGCTCTGCTCAACATTCTGGACAATAATTCGCTTATCCGCGACGATCAATATTTTCCTTAACCTTTGCTCGCTCATAAGCTATGGCTCTCTTCCGACCAGCACTTTGTGGTCAAATATAATGTATCACAGGTTAAAGAGTAGGGTCAATAGGATTTTTGATTGGGCCGGCCCCTCACGGCAAGATGTTTCAAGCCCCCTGCTTTTTTGGGATTTTGTAAGCCCCAAAGGGCTATAGAATCATTGACTCCAGGCCAGGCTTATGGTAAATTTTATATTATGTAAATTCACTACAGGTTTCAAAATTGCCGGGTTTTATCTCACAACGTTGGAAAATCATTTTAGGAGCCATTATCGTCATTGACCTGGTGATAATGGGGGGGGCGGTTTACTTTTTTACCTGCACCGATCTGGTAACCGCTTCGTCCGTCTCCCCCCCCATGGTAGCGTTTGAGCCAAGCCCCACGGCCACCATCAAACCCTGGGCCGGGCCGCCGCGACCAATACCCACGGCCACCCCCCTTATGCTGCCGCCCACGCCCGTGCCCACCAATGTGTTAGCCGAAAGCGGTTTCCCGGCCGGTTTTACCCCTACCCCCCGGCCAACCCGCGAACCTGTTTATATTTTGTTGCCGCAACTTTATCCTATGGGCGGCAGTTCTGTTGATGCGCCGGAGGTCAACCAGGTGCTTTACCCTGAGCCGTTTTTTGCGCCGGGCACTAACAGCGCATGTGGGCCGGTGGCCCTGTTTGCCGCAGCCCACGCCTTGGGCGTTAGTCCTGATTATGGCCGTTTGCGTGATATAGCCGTAAACAATGGGTTTAATGCTTCGGGCATTTCTACATGGGGCATGGTAAACACCATCGCCACGCTCAACAATGAACTGGGCCAGCCCTTTACTATTGAATACAATCACCATTACCACCTCAGCAACCTGACCGGCCATCTGCGCCAACAAGGGGTGGCTATTGTGTTGGTGCACGTGCGCAAAGAAAATGGACGGTACCGCCTGACCACTGAAAATGCGGGGTCGGTGGGCCACTTTCTACTGGTTGAAAGCATCAGCGTGCGCTCAAAAAAGGTAAAATTTGCCGGTTCTACCCTGGGTATGGCTGAGGTGTCGCTCCAAGATTTTATCCGGTCATGGACCAACAATCCCGACGCTACGACAGGGATGAATTTTTCTCTAAAAAACGACCCGTCAACCGGGTGGGCTTTGATTCTCAAACGCGCCTCCCAAGAGCCTTCAGATTTTGGCCAATAAAATTGACTTAGAAGCCGTTCATGGTACATTAACGCATACTATCATTACACCCCAGTAAGGAATCTATACCCTGACCGAACCAATCACAGCAATTGAACCTTTACCATCCATGCCCCCAGCTAGACAACGTCGGCGCTTGACCTTTTGGCAAATTCTGGGCCGGGCGATTGCCGTTCTATCCGCCCTGGGCATTACTGTGGCCATTGTGCTGCTGGCCCCCAAAATCCAGGAATATCGGAGCACCGGCTATTTTGCCGTTTTTCTCATCAGTTTGATTGCCAACGCCACCATTATTTTACCCGTGCCTGCCCTGGCTGTTACCTTTAGCATGGGGGCCACGTTACATTGGCCATTAGTGGGTCTGGTGGCAGGTATTGGCGAGGCCCTGGGCGAGTCAACCGGCTATTTGGCCGGCTACGGGGGGCGGGCCGTTATTGAAAACCGACAATTGTATACGCGCATGCAGTACTGGATGGAAAATCACGGCATGCTGACCGTTTTTGGGCTATCTGCCATCCCCAATCCCCTGATTGACCTGGCCGGGATTACCGCCGGCGCATCGGGATATGGCTTTCATAAATTCCTCTTTGCCGCCTGGTTGGGCAAAACACTGAAAACCATGATCTTTGCCTGGGCCGGCACCCAGTCCATAAGCTGGCTGAGTTGGTTTTTGCTGGGCTAAAGTTTGGCCCTGATTTCTCCCGCAAACCGTTTGACATCCCGCCCCTGGTCGGCTATACTATGCTCATCTATGGGGGACAATGGTGATTCCCATGGTGCCCTTTTTTATTATTAAAGGACTACGAACAGGAAGAGTAGGCAGTCTGAGACTGTCAGAGAGGCAGGGTTAATGAGCTGCGAGCCTTGCCCCGTCATCGCTGCTGAAGGTCGCCTGGGAGTCGAGTAACTGAAATGCTTATAGTCGCGGCAGATTAAGTTATTCCGGGTTCGCCCGTTAGCGTGATGAAAGAGGCTGGAAATTTAGCCGTTAGCTCGTGAATTTTGGGGTTCCGGTTATAAAATCCGGCAATCAAGGTGGTACCGCGAAAAGGTGATCCCTTTCGTCCTTGAGGATGAAAGGGTCTTTTTTTTACAGCCGGACCCCCCGGCCGCCGGAGATGATTCTCCGCCGGGTCGCAGCCGGGGGCCGGCGGGCAAACATACATTCAATACGGAGCAAAAAATATGTCTGACCAGTCACCCCCCAATTTGCTTATTGATCCAAACAATATGGCCAAAGCCTACGATCCCAAATTGTTTGAAGAACCACTCTATAATTGGTGGGAGAGCAAAGGCTACTTCAAACCGGAGATTGCCGGAGAAAAGGCCCCCCCCTTTGTTATTGCCATGCCTCCCCCCAATGTAACCGGGGCCTTACACCTGGGGCACGCCATCACCGCTTCAATTGAAGACCTGATGATCCGCTATCACCGCATGCATGGCCGGGCTTCGCTCTGGATTCCGGGTTCCGACCACGCCGGCATTGCCACCCAACTGCAAATTGAGCGCACCCTGCACGAAGAAGGCACCAGCCGCGCAGAAATTGGCCGCGAAAAATTTTTGGAAAAAACCTGGGCCTGGAAAGAGGAGTATGGCGGCAGAATCACCCGGCAGCATCGCCGCCTGGGCGCTTCGTGTGATTGGGACCGGGAGCGCTTTACTATGGACGAGGGTCTCTGCCGGGCCGTGCGCGAAGCCTTTGTGCGGTTGTATGAAAAGGGCCTTATTTACCGGGGCGAATATCTCATCAACTGGTCGCCTGGCCTGCAAACGGCGGTGAGTGATTTGGAAGTGGAGTATACCGAAGAACAAGGCTACCTCTACTATTTTAAATATATGCTCACCGAAGCCGACCGGGCCGAAACTGGCGTGGAATACATCCCCGTGGCTACCACCCGCCCCGAAACCATCCTGGGCGATACGGCCGTGGCCGTCCATCCTGAAGATGAACGCTACACCCACCTGGTGGGCAAACACTGCCTGGTGCCGGTGTTAGGCCGCGAAATCCCCGTGATTGCCGACCCGTACGTTGACCTTGAATTTGGCACCGGCGCGCTAAAAATTACGCCCGGCCACGACCCCAACGACTTTGAGATTGGCCGCCAGCATAACTTGGCCGTTATCAACATTCTCAATAAAAACGCTACCATGAATGAAAACGCCGGGCCATATCAAGGCCAGGATCGTTTTGAGTGTCGCCAAAATCTGTGGGCCGATATGGAAGTCGCCGGGCTAACGCTCAAAACCGAACCGCATCGCTCCCCTGTGCCGCGCTCACAACGCGGGGGGGAAATCATTGAGCCGCTGGTGTCAACCCAGTGGTTTGTGAAAACCAAACCCCTGGCCGAGGCTGCTCTGCAAGCCGTGGCCGATGGCCGGATAAAAATTATCCCGGAGCGTTTCACCCGTGTCTACAACAATTGGATGGAAAACATCCGCGATTGGTGTATCAGTCGCCAACTGTGGTGGGGCCATCGCATCCCGGTGTGGTATTGTCAGGACTGCGGCCAGATGACCGTGACCCGTGATGACCCTACTCACTGTGCCCATTGCCACAGCCAGCATATTGAACAAGACCCGGACGTGCTGGACACCTGGTTTAGCTCCGGCCTGTGGCCCTTTTCCACGCTGGGCTGGCCCGATGACACGCCCGACTTGCGCCGCTATTATCCCAACGACGTGATGGAAACCGGCTATGACATCCTCTTCTTCTGGGTGGCCCGCATGATTATGAGCGGTCTAGAATACGCTGGCGACATCCCTTTCCACACCGTTTACTTGCACGGCCTGATTAGGGATGAACACGGCAAAAAAATGAGCAAGAGCGCGGGCAACGTGATTGACCCCCTGGAAATTATGGATGAGTACGGCACCGACGCCCTGCGTTTTACCCTGCTCACCGGCTCAACGCCCGGCAACGATATGAATCTGTCCCTGGACCGCATTGCGGCCAACCGCAACTTTGGCAACAAAATTTGGAACGCCACCCGCTTTGTGGTCAATAATCTGGGCACCGCGTTTCAATCGGGTGCGGCCACCTGGAACCTGTCCGGCCTGACCATGCCCGACCGCTGGATATTGAGCCGGTTGAACCGGCTTATCCAGGATGTAACCCGGCTCATTGACGATTACAATTTTGGCGAAGCGGGCCGTCAACTGTACGACTTTTTCTGGAGCGAATTTGCCGATTGGTACATTGAAGTGGCCAAAGTTCGACTGCAAGGCACGGACGCCCGCGCCCAGGCTACGGTGCGCCGGGTTTTGGTTCACGTGCTGGATCGTTCTTTGCGGCTGCTCCATCCTTACATTCCGTTTGTTACCGAAGCCGCCTGGCAGCACCTGCCCCACGATTATGAAAGCCTGATGATTGCGCGCTGGCCGGGGCAATCGTTTACCGGCCTTGACGAAGAAGCCGAGGCGCAGATGTCCATCTTGATGGAAATCATTCGGACCATCCGCAACGTTCGCGCTGAGTACAACGTTGAGCCGGGCCGGCGCATTATTGCTTACATTGCCGCCGGCGAATACCAGGAGATGCTGGCCAATCATCAAGAAATTCTTATTAACCTGGCCCGCCTGGACGCGGACGCCTTACACCTGGTCCCCGGTCTGGCTCAAAAGCCGGAGCAGGCGGTGGGTCAGGTTATCAGCGGCGGCATTGAAATTTACCTGCCCCTGGCCGGCATGATTGACCTGGCGGCAGAAAAAGAGCGGCTCCAGAAAGAACTGGCCCAACTGCAACAACGAATTGCCGCAGGCCAGGCCAAACTCAACACCCCAAACTTTGTGCAAAAAGCCCCCGCCGAGGTGGTTGACCGGGAGCGTGAACGGCTGGCCGACTTTGAGCTACAGGCGGCCAAAATTCAGAGCCAGTTGCAGGACTTGGAGTGAGCAGCAAAGGGTGAAGAAGCAGTGCCAACAATCAACAAGTCGTCCAGGCTTTGGGAAATAGATACACTTCGCGGCATGGCTATTGTGTTAATGGTATTTTACCATTTTATATGGGACTTGCACTACTTTGGCCTGTACCAGACCAACATGCTGGTTGGACCCTGGCAAAGTTTTGCCCGCTTTATTGCCACCATTTTTATTGGGGTGATGGGCGTATCTTTGACCCTCAGTTACAACCGGGCCAAACGGCAGACCGGTCAGCCCAAGCTCTTTAGAAAGTTTTTCCTGCGGGGGGTCAAAATTTTTGGCTGGGGTATGCTCATTACCGCCGCTACCTACTTTTTCATTGGCCGGGGTTTTGTGATTTTTGGAATCCTGCACCTGCTGGGGTTGTCGATCATTCTGGCCTATCCGTTTTTGCATTGGAACAGGTGGGCCAGTTTTATAGCCGGTTTAGTGGCCATTGGGCTGGGAATTTATGTAGATTCACTGGTTGTGTTTTATCCCTGGCTCATCTGGCTGGGCGTGAAACAGGCTGGCGTGGCGATGGTGGATTATTATCCGGTATTGCCCTGGTTTAGCCTTGCCTTGTTGGGTGTATTTGCCGGCTACACCTTCTATCCCCAAGGTGGGCGCCGGTTTGACCTGCCGGATTTTTCTCAGGTTGCGCCCAGCCGCGTTTTGCAATTTTTGGGCCGGCACTCGCTACTGATTTATCTCGTTCATCAACCCATTTTAATTGGCCTGTTTTTGATGCTTGGGTATGGTTCTTTTTAGGCCCTTTCATGGATGTGGGGGAACAGCAAAAGAGGCAGCCCTTATTGGCGCTGCCTCTTGTATGATTTAGCCGTTTGGGATTACGGGAACGACTTTCCGGAAACAACGGCAACCTTGCTTCACTGCAAATCAAACTTTAATAGCTCCACTTGGCCCGATAAATAGCGCCGGCTGCCAGAAGCAGCAAAACAAGTAATGCGCCCCAAAAAGGGCCACTGCCGATAAAGTTTGCAGAGTCACCCTCGCCCGTTGTTGGCAGCGGCTGGTCAATTAAGGCCTCTTCAGTTTCCGGGCTGCCCACGCGGGGAGAGGGGCCAACCAGGCTCAAATCATCAAGAGTATATTGGACCTCGCCCGGATCCGCCCACTTATTCCAGGCTCGCACAAACAAGGTGATTTGCTCCGAGGTTGAGGTGATGGTGGTGGCATACTCCAAAAACTTTACTTCGGCCGAGTTCAACAATTGTTCGTCCCAGGGTAACTCAATCCAATCTGTCTCGGGAATATTTTGCCAATTGTCGTCGCCGCTGTGGTCAACGGCATATTGCATGCGGTAGCCATAGCTACTTTGATTAACGTCGGCAAAGCCGGTGCGGATCTGGCCGTGGAGGGTTACGCTGTAGGGTTCATTGGGGACAATGTTCACCTGCTGGAAGATACCGGCATAACGGTTTGGCTGCGTAGCCTGCGCCAAAGTGATTCTTTGGGCGGCGGAACCACTTTTTATGTAGGGGATAGCCGTTTCCCTGGAAAAATTAACAGCCACACTATCGGTTTGAAAATTCTGCCACTCCAGGGCAACTCCTTGGGCATCAAATCCTTCCTCAAAGTCCCCATTCTTCAGTAAATCTTCAATGGCCCCCGGAGAGATAACCGGGAGTAACTCTGTATCGGACGGTTGTTTAGTGGGTGTGGGGATTGCCGTTGGCTCCTCCGTAGGTTCGGCAGTAGATTCTTCTGTTGGAATTGGCGTCTCCTCTATAACTACCAGGGTGGGGGTCGCCGTTGGCTCTTCGGGGGAGGCAACAACTTCTGGACCTTCAGTAGGCGTAACAGTGGGTGTGGGGGTATCAACAACCACTTCATCGCCATTGGTCAAAAGTAGATTATACACCAGAGCGCCAACCAAACAGAGCAAGGCCAGCACAAACAGGCCCAGCAGGACAATTCGGAACAACCCTCTAGGATTCTCTTTTATGGCTTGCATAAGCGTTCTCCAAACAATACTATCCCGCGGCGATTTTTAGCCTCGCCACACCCTGTTCATTTACCGGCCCAACGGAACAATGACGATTTGCCCCGGATTTAAAGTGGCGCCGGGGCTTAAATCATTTGCTTGAGCCAGGGCCGTAGTGGTCAAGCCGCATTGGCGAGCAATACCGGCCAACGTATCGCTGGCCTGAACCTGGTAGGCATTAGGCCCTGCCGTAATTTGTCCCAGAGGAATGAACAAGCCCTGACCGGCAATGACCATGTACTCGGGGCTAACTCCATTGACCATAGCCAAATCTTGTATAGCTAAACCATAATACCAGGCTATGCCCGAAAGCGTATCGCCGTATTGAACCAGGTAGCAAAACCCCAGGGTCACGTCGGCTGGAAGTGGCTCGTTGGTGGGCAGCGGAGTTGGAGTGTCGCCCGGCGCAGGCGGGGTAGGTCCCACAATGGTTACTTCAGCCACGTCCTGGCCGGTAGCATTGCAATCATCCGTTACCGTCAGGATGGCCAGGTAATTTCCCACACTGGTATAGCCATGAATAACCGCTTCGCCTGTTTCCGGGGCGCTGTCATCGCCAAAATCCCATTTGTACTGGATGATTGTTCCATCCGAATCAACAGACCCGGTCGCCTCAAAAGCGACAAATGCCTGGCCCTTGCCCATCATGGCGGTATACGGCCCGTTGGCGTTGGCCACAGGCGGGCTATTGTTCTCACAGCTTTCGGGCGTAATCGCTACGGTTGGGCCGGTTTCGGGGGTTGGAGGTGGGGCCAGGGTGGGCGTTGAGGTAGGGCCTGGCACCGGCTCAGTAGTAGGTGTCGCTTCACCGGGTTCCCCGGTTGGTTGGAGAGGCTCTTCCGTTGGTTGGACTGTCGCTTCGGTTGGCGGGACCGGTTCGCCGGTCGGTTCAGTGGTAGCCGGAAGTTCGCCGGTATCAGGGGTAGGAAGTTCTTGAGTGGGCACAGGCTCGGTGGTCTCTTCAGGAGCAGCTTCGGTGGGGATTGGGGTGGCGGTATCAAGAACCGGCGCTATGGTAGCGGGTTCGCCGCCGCCAGGAATCACGTTTTGCACTTGGGCCGGCAGGAAACTAACGAGCGTACCTCCCAAGAGGTTTGCCCCGCCATAACAAACCACACACAGCAGCACCAGGATCAATAAAACCAATAAGATGATTCGCAGGGGACTGCGTTTTTTGGGAGGGGCCTCCTCTTCAGCTTCCATTTCAGTGTCATCATACGTTTCGTCAAAATCAAAGTTAGCAGCCATAATCCCACTCCTTAAATGGTTATGTAATTTTTGGGATTATGAAAAGTATACCATAATACTACAAATTATGTCAACAAAGGTTGAGTTTTGTCACTTATTGTGGTCCTGCGACCATTCAAGAGCCGTTTTAGCCAGGGCTGCAATGTTTTCGGGTGGGGTTCCCGGCGAAACTCCACCACCAAAGGAGAGAATCATTCCCCCGCCAGGCGCAACTTTATCAAGACATTCCTGAGCCGCCTGGGTTACATCTGCCGGGGTGCCCCGCACCCCCACATCCAGGGGGGGAACATTGCCCATCAAGGCCACCCGATGTCCCATTTTGGCCTTCACCTGGGCAATGTCTGTTTTATGACTGAAATTGAACACGTCAAAATTAGCCTCGGCCAAACTGGCCAACAGGTGGGGGCAGGGGGTGTCGTTATGGTAAATGCGTAGCAGTCCCTCAAACTCATCAAAGATACGGCGTAAATGTGGCTGAATAAGTTCTTCATAATGCTGCTGAGAAACCATGCCCACAATGTCATCGAGCAACAGGATGCCTTCCGGTTGTCGGAGACAATCTAACTGGGCATGCAGCCAGCGGATAATGGTGGTGGTGACGGCATTTAGAATGCGTGAAACCCGATCCGGGTTGACGGCAAATCCCATCAATAATGGCGTCATCCCGGCCAGCCACGAGGCGACTGTCATGGGGCCGCGGGCACAGACCATTTTGATGCCCAGCCCTTCGGCTTGCAGGCGTTCGTCCATCACCTGGTACAGGCGGAGGATCAGCGGCATCAGCCCGTCGGTTTGTGGATTGGCCGGTTTTACGTTGGCCCAAAAAGAGAGGTCGGTGACTACCGGCTCAATAGAGGGAGGGCTGTCGGTGTGGAATTGAAGTTTAACGCCAAAGGCGGAGGGTTCGGCGACCATGCCATATTCCAGCCAAAAGCCGGGAATCCAGACCACATCGGGGAAACGCTCCAACAAACCCAGGTTGATCTCCAACCACTTATCGGGAAAGAGGTAATAATCCCGCGTGTCAATGCCCGCGTAGCCGGGCAGCCACGGGCTATCAACAATGAGGGCCACCGGAACCTGTTCAGGCTGACCAAGTTGAGCGGCTACTTTAAAATTTTGCCAATTTGAAGCCATAATTTTTTTCTCCAAGTACGTTTTTTGAAAGGGATGTATTGGTAAAAGTAATAGCTATGCCCCAAAGCGCCGATAGCGCTGAACAATTTCCATCATCGCAAAAATATTCTCGTCGGGCGTGCCATCATCCATATTGATGCAGCAAACACCTGCCTGCGCCAATGGGCCAGCCGCCATCAGGAGTTTTTCCGTATCGTTGGCAATCTCTTGCGGGCTACATTGCAGCATGCGTACCGGGTTGAGACGCAGGTTGAAGAAAACGTCGGGCAGCGCCTCCCGACACCGGGCCACGTCAGACCCCCAACCTACATCAAAAAAAGTGGCCGGTAATTGGGCATACACCGGGGCAAGACGGTGCATGTTGTTACCGCAATGGTGAATGCCGTTTCTCCGGCCACACTAACTCATACGCCGCAATTATTTTATCTACCAGGCGGTTATAATCCTCGTCAATGGTTTGACGGGCCGGGTCGGCATCGTGCCAGGCCATTATTTCCTCGGCGCCGCGAGAAAAGGGAATAGTGGCAGAAAAATCGGGCACAAGGCGTTTGATTTTGGTATTGTCAAAGATCATGCTGTTAGTTTTATCGCCTAAAAGACTCGCGCCCCACTCCGGATCATAAGCCGCAATACACTCCGAGGGGATATGGACCAATTTGGCCTCAACCCCGGCGGCGCGGGCCAGGATTTGATGAATTTGGTTCCAGGTGAGCACCTCGTCAGAGGTGATGTGGAAAGCTTCACCAATGGCGTGGAAATTACCCAGCAGGCCCACAAAACCTTTGGCAAAATCTTGGTGATGGGTTAACACCCACAGCGAAGAGCCATCGCCGTGAACAATAACCTTTTTGCCTCTGCGCATCCGGTCAATGGTGGTATAGCCGCCGGTTGGTATTTTGGTTTGATCATACGTGTGCGATGGGCGGACGATGGTGATGGGAAATTTTTCGGCACGATACGCTTGCACCAGACTTTCTTCACAGGCAATTTTATTTCGCGAATACTCCCAATAAGGATTATCCAGCGGGGTAGATTCGGTGACCGGCAGGCTGGTCGGAGGCGTTTGATAGGCCGAGGCCGAACTGATGAATACGTATTGGCCCGTGCGTCCCCGGAAAAGTTCCAGATCGGTTTCGATGTGCTCGGGGACAAAGGCAATCCAATCTACCACCACATCAAACACTTCATCCCTGAGAACGCTTTCCACCGAGGCTTTGTGGCGAATATCGCCGCGCAAAACGTGGACGCCTTCAGGGATGGGGCGTGAGGTTTGGCCTCGATTTAACAGATATAGTTCAAGGCCACGTTCTACGGCCAATTGCGAACACGCCGAACTGATTACGCCTGTACCGCCAATAAACAGCACTTTCACGCTTTTACCCTCCTTATGGTTCAATCAAATAAAGGTTGACTTTTCCCCCGTGGTCGGACGCATACAGAATGCGCCTGCCGTCCCAATCCCAGGTGGGGTGACAGTGACTGCTTTGCGTATGCCACGACGTTTTGTGATGGCACAACACCTCGAGTGAAGGTTCTGCGCCGGAGATGTTGATCAGGACCAAATCATCCACATCATCCCCCACCAAAACGGTGTTATCCGGGTTAGCATGATAGTGGTTGCAGTAGTAGGGCATATCAATCTTTTTGACCAGCCTGCCGTGGCGGTCAACCAGCCCCACAAAAGGAATCATCGCATTCTCATTAACCGCCACCTCGGTCGCTACCGCCTGGGTGCGATCGGAGGTGATGGTGCCGTCGTGGTTGGGGCCGCGATTATCAAAAAAAACGTAGCCGTCCCGGGTCCAAAATTCGTGCCCAATAGAGTCTTCTTCCTTTTGACGGAAACAGGGTTTGGCTTGGCGGGAGACAAAATCAAGGAACCATATCCGCTGCGTCACCAGGTTCCACGGCCCTTCGTGGCAATAGATGCCCAGGGTGCTGTCGTCCGGGCAAAATTGGAAATGGCCCACCTGTGGTGGGTGTCTTTAAGTGCGTCAAACCAACCGGAGCCATCCAGGTAAGCTAGGGTAATCCGGCCATCTTTAATCAGGTAAAAATTATCCTTAAAGCCGGTATAGTTTGGCCCGCGGGCAACGCCAACCTGCTCGTTGCGGCAAAAGGCAATATAACGCCGGTTGCGGCTGATAGAGGGTATGCCCAAGTTATAGTTTTCGCTTTCCTCGTAAACCACCGAAGTTTCCCCGGTGGCGGGGATAAGCTTTTTAACCTTGTTGCCGGTCACGTAAACCACAATCTGGCTATCGGGGGTTTTGCTTATGTAGCTAACGGGGCCGGCTTCATCCGTCAGTTGCACAATTTCGCCCGTGTCAAGGTTCATGCTAAAAAGATTGTAGAGGGGTCTCTCGTGGGGCGCTTTGTCTTCGCCCGAAGCGCGGTCGGAGCGGAAAATGATTTGATTTTTGGCGGCGTCAAACGAGTTTTCGGTAAAGTAGAGATGCACATTGTTGCCGGTTGCGGTCAATTGTTTAATGGAACGCCCGGTTTTTTCATCGTTGAACTCGCGGAACTCGGACTGCCATGTTTCACCGATCATATTGAATCTCCTCTATTTTAAAAAATCTTCCCGGATGGGGGTAAAACAATCCACCAAGCGCACGTGCTCGGTTAAGCGTTGAATAGTGTGGGGCTGCCCCGAAGGGACCAGAAACACATCCCCGGCTTTCAGGTGGGTTGGCTCATCTGCCAGAAAAAAGATGATTTCTCCTTCGGCCACGTAACATACCTGTTCGTGCGGGTGAGCATGGGGTGGGTCTGGTTCAGACGTGGGGCCGTCGTCAAAATCAATTACCACAATCATTAAGTTTTTAAGATGAGCCAACCGGCGCTCTACTTTTCGGGCAATTTTTTCGGCGGGAGTTTCATGATATTTTAGGATGGTCATTTGTAGCTCCTGCTAGCTTTTATTCGCTGTTTAACTCGGCTTCAGCCCGTTCAATCAAGGCCCGCATGTAACCAATGGCATAAGCTGTGCCGCCGCCCTGGGCGTATGGTCCGGTAAATTGGGGTGTATGGTCCAGGATCATGGTGCCATCATAGCCAATTTCTACAAAAACTTTCATCACCTGAGACATATCCATGTAGCCGTTATCCAGGAAGGTTTCCACAAACTCAGGCAGCGGCGCGCTGACGTTGCGGAAGTGAACAATGAAAATTTTTCCTTGCGCGTGAAAATAACGGATAGCTTCCAGCATATTGCCAAAATCATCGCCGCCTTCCAGCCAGCAGCCGGTGCAAAACTCCATGCCCAGGTAGGGGCTATTGGCAATTTCAAAGGCCCGTTCGTAATCCGTAAAACTGTGAATCAAGCAGGGGATACCACCCAAGGCTGGGGCCGGCGGATCATTGGGATGCAGGGCCAGCCGCACACCGGCCTCTTCGGCCACCGGCAGAATGTGCCGGATAAAATAGGTGAAATTCTCCCAAATTTCGTCCCCGGTATACGTCCGGCCATGCGTCAGGGGACGGCGTTTCATTTCGGCCAGGTCAACTCGGCGGGTGACTGCGCCTCGCGTTTGGCCCGGCGTTGAACTCCACACCTGTGAGGGTTCCCAGGTGAAAGTGGTGGTGTGAATGCCGGCCCGGCCCAGGTTGCGGATAAAAGTTTTGAATTCGGCAATAACTTCATCCCGGCCCGGCAGAGCCAAATGGATTTTATCAGATTTGGCTATATCGTAATTCCCGGCATTGTACAAGGTCAAACCTGCCTTGGCTACCTTTTCCCCCAAATTGGCCAGAAATTCGTGATCACGCTGGTGCGCTTCCACCCAGGTATACACATAGTTCAGGCCAAGTTGTTTGGCAAATAATAGTTGGTCTTGCTCCGGTTCGGGGTCAATGAACATTGACAGTTTTATTTTTGAGCTGACTTTTTTCTGCGCCTGGTTCATAAAAAATAACCTTTCCTTCGGTTTAATTTAATATTTACCGGAATCTGGAAGTTGACTGCCATATATCCGGGTTGGGGCCTAGCTTCTGTTTAACTTCTTCTGTGGCCTCGTTCAATTCAGCGATGATGTCCGGCGCTAGGGCCAGGTTTACCGCTTTAACATTCCGTTCAATCTGGCCCGGGTGGCGGGCGCCAACAATGATGGACGTGATCCCCGGCTGGTGTAGTAACCAGGCCATTGACACATTGGCCATCGGTTGCTCAATCTTCTGGCTAATCCGGCGAATTTCCTCAATGGCGGCAAATGTTTCCGCTTCACAGCCCGCTTCACTGTGGCGGGAGCGGGGCCGGTTTTTGGAAAAATGCCGCGAACGCGCCCGACCCTCGGGCACATCGTCGGGCGAAGCGTATTTGCCCGTAAGCAGGGCTTGCATTAAAACACTATAGGGCAAAATCCCGATGCCTTCCTCAATGCACTTCTGCCTGACTTTAAACTCAATCGCCCGCCAGAGCAGATTGTAAGGAATTTGGTTGGTTTCGCTTCGGCCCGTATTTACCAGTTCGGCTAAATCTTGCATGCCAAAATTACAAACACCAATGGCCTGCACTTTACCCTGATCGCGCAGTTTTTCCAGAGCGGCCCAGGTATCGGCCAGGGGAATGGC
Source organism: Anaerolineae bacterium (assembly GCA_016931895.1). NCBI lineage: Bacteria > Bacillati > Chloroflexota > Anaerolineae > Anaerolineae bacterium. Next base: position 1,758 of record JAFGDY010000292.1, on the reverse strand, counting down.
GTGGTCGCGCCAGTGAATCTGGTACAAGTCAATATAATCGGTCTGGAGACGGCGCAGGCTGTTCTCGCATGCTTGTTGCACCGCTTCAGGCAATAGATTTTCTCGGCCCACTTTGGTGGCAATAACGGCCTTGTTCCGACGTCCTACCAGGGCGCGACCGAGAACTTCTTCCGAATAGCCACGCCCATAACCCTCGGCCGTATCAAAAAAATTAATGCCAACATCCAAAGCCGCATGCACGGTAGCGATGGAATCGGCCTCATCCTGCGGCCCCCACAGGTCGCCGCCGGCAAAGGCCCAGCAGCCCAGGGTCATTGTTGAGACAGTAAGATCGGTTTTGCCAAGCTTTACGTATTTCATTTTAACTTTTTACTCCTAACTCTAATTGTTTTCTGCAAGGGTCTGCTTATTTGGGTGGCATTTTGCGTAAGCAATAAAAGGCGAAATTCGGTGCACCACGGTGAATAGTGCACCGAACCCGCCCGCTCTAAGGAGGACGTACGCCAGCCAGGGTTTCAGAACCTGCGCTGATGGGTACGCTAAGGAGACTCTATAGATATTTTTTACCCCCCGGTGTGGGCCAATCAAGCATCGAACCTGGAGTTAAAGAACAAAAACAACCGGGTTTAGGAACAAGAAATTGTTGTACCACTTTAGGCGCGCCGATAGTTGGCCCACTTTCAGGTTTGGATCGTCTCAGTCGGTGATGCCCACCAGGCTCAGTTTATCTACCAGATGACAGGCAGCGTAATGGTCCGTGCCCACGTCAATTTCGCGTAGCTTCGGCTCCTCTTCCGAACAGATGGCTTCGGCGTAACGGCAACGCGGGTGGAATTTACAGCCGGGCGGTGGATTGGCCGGACTGGGCACATCGCCCTCGAGCAAAATCCGGTTGGACACGTGCGACGGGTCGGTGCGCGGCACGGCCGAAAGAAGGGCCTCGGTGTAGGGATGAAGAGGGTTGGCATAGAGTTCTTCCGCCGGGGCCGTCTCCACAATCTTACCCAGGTACATCACGGCCACCCGGTCGCTGATGTGTTCCACTACCGACAGGTCGTGCGCGATGAAGAGGTAGGTTAGCCCAAACTCTTTCTGCAAATCTTCCAACAGGTTAAGCACCTGGGCTTGAATGGATACGTCCAGGGCCGAGACCGGTTCGTCGCACACAATCAGTTTGGGTTGCAGGGCCAGGGCGCGGGCAATACCGATGCGTTGTCGTTGCCCGCCGCTGAAGGCGTAAGGATAGCGGTTCATGTGTTGGGCTTTGAGACCCACCGCTTCAAGCAGTTCCCGGACCCGCGCTTTGAGTTCGTTGCCTTTGACAATGCCGTGAATCTGCAACGGTTCGCCGACAATATCCAGCACAGTCATCCGGGGGCTGAGCGAGGAAAAGGGGTCCTGGAAAATAATTTGCATATCGCGGCGTAAAGCCTTCATGTCTCTGGGGGGAATATCGGCGATGTTCACCATATCACCATTACGCCGAAACATCACTTCGCCTTCGGTGGGGTCAATGGCCCGCAGGATGAGCCGTCCGGTGGTAGTTTTGCCGCAGCCCGACTCGCCGACCAGTCCCAATGTTTCACCTTCGCGGATAAACAGGTCAATCCCATCCACCGCCTTGACGTAGCCGACAACTTTTCGAAAAAAACCTTGTTGAATGGGGAAATATTTTTTCAGGTTATGAACTTCTAATAAGATGTTGCCTTTTTTTGCTGCCATATAATTTCTTCCAAATCCTATTTTGATTAATCATAC
>JAFGDY010000291.1 GCA_016931895.1 Anaerolineae bacterium | reverse complement strand
TGATCAACGTGCCCGATTGTCCCCACGTTCACATGTGGTTTATCTCGTACAAATGCTTGCTTTGCCATTGCCTTTCTTTCTCCTTACGTAATCTAACTTGAGACACAAAATCTTAGCCCTGCGGACTGCCCGGCAACGCAGGGACGGTACTGCAAATTTTTCAAATAGGTGCTAAGGGTTAGAAAGATTTTGTATCAGGTGCAACAAAACTTTTTGCTGTAAGAGGCAAACCCCTTAATTATATTGAAAATAGTTGTTTCGGCAAATCAACCTTTACAGTTTGCTAAAATTTGCCGCCTGAAATAATTCTCTCCCTTAATACTTCAGATACCTGCGCATAATGGTCAAATTCCATGGTAAACGTGGCCCGTCCTTGTGTGAGCGAACGCAAGCCGGTGGCATAACCAAACATTTCTGATAAAGGCATCAACGCCTTTATCGCCGTCACCCCGCCGGTTCTGGGTTCCATTCCTTCAATGCTGCCCCGGCGAGAAGAAAGATCGCCCATCACGTCGCCGGTAAAATCATCCGGGGTCACCACTTCAACGTGCATGATCGGTTCCAACAAAACGGGGGCGCCTTTTTGCATGGCCTCCTTAAAGCCCAGGGAACCGGCAATCTTAAAGGCCAATTCAGAGGAGTCTACCTCATGATATGAACCATCTACCAGCGTCACCTTAACATCCACCACCGGATAACCGGCTAAAATGCCGGTAGACATTGCTTCCTTGACCCCGTCTTCCACCGCCGGGATGTATTCTTTGGGAATAGCCCCCCCAACGATTTTATTTTCAAAGGCAAAACCCTGGCCTTTTTCCAGGGGTTCAACTTCCAGCAACGCCACCCCGTATTGGCCGCGCCCGCCGCTTTGCCGGATAAAACGGCCCTCGGCTTTGGCCGGCCGGGTAATGGTTTCGCGGTAAGCCACTTGCGGGCGGCCCACATTGGCTTCTACCTTAAACTCCCGCCGCATCCGGTCCACCAACACTTCCAGGTGCAGCTCGCCCATGCCCGAAATTTGGGTTTGGCCGGTATTTTCGTCAACTCTCACCTGAAAAGTAGGGTCTTCTTCGGCCAACTTTTGCAAAGCCATAGACAATTTATCTTCGTCGGCTTTAGTTTTAGGTTCTATGGCCAGGCTAATAACGGGTTCAGGAAATTTGATCGACTCCATCACCACCGGATGGCTCCGGTTGCACAATGTTTCGCCCGTGAACGTATTTTTCAAACCGACCACGGCCGCAATATCCCCCGCATAAACTGTTTTTAATTCTTCACGGTGGTTGGCATGCATTTGCAGCAGCCGACCAACGCGCTCTTTTTTGTCTTTGGTGGCATTCAAAACCATTTCGCCGGCATTGAGGGTGCCGGAGTAAACCCGCAGATAGGCCAACCGGCCCACAAAGGGATCGGTGACAATTTTGAAGACCAACGCCACAAAGGGATCGGCCTCATCGGCAAAAACGGTCACTTCTTTTTCGGTATAGGGCTGAATGCCAATTTTAGGGGGAACATCCTTGGGTGAGGGCAAATAATTCACTACGGCATCAAGCAACCGCTGGACGCCTTTATTCTTAAGGGCAGAGCCGCACAAAACCGGCACAATATTGCCACAAACGGTGGCGACCCGCAGGGCGCGAATCAGTTCGTCCCGCGTAATTTCTTCGCTTGCCAGATACTTGTCGGTCAAAACTTCATCCGACTCGGCCACCTTCTCAACCATTGCGTCGCGCAACTGCTGGGCCTCTTCCAATAAATTATCAGGAATTGGGCTGGCCTCAGACTTGGTGCCCAGGTCGTCGAGATAATAAATGGCCTCCATGTTTATCAGGTCTATCACGCCCCTAAACTTATCCTCGCTGCCAATGGGCATTTGAATGGGCACCGGGTTGGCCTTCAGCCGCTCAACAATCATTTTCACCGTGCGGCGAAAGTCTGCCCCAATCCGGTCCATTTTGTTAACAAAACAGATCCGCGGTACGCCAAACCGGTCGGCCTGTCGCCAAACCGTTTCGGATTGCGGTTCAACGCCGGCCACCGCGTCAAAAACCACTACCCCGCCATCCAATACGCGCAAGGAGCGCTGCACTTCAGCCGTAAAATCTATGTGCCCCGGCGTGTCAATAATATTGATCTGATAGTTGTTCCAATAACAAGTAGTGGCCGCCGCCGTAATGGTAATGCCGCGCTCCTGTTCTTGGGCCATCCAATCCATGGTGGCCGCGCCGTCGTGCACCTCACCAATGCGATGGATTTTTTGGGTATAAAAAAGTATACGCTCGGTGACGGTTGTTTTACCGGCGTCAATATGGGCAATGATGCCAATATTTCGGGTTCGCTCTAACGGTGTTTGGCGGGCCATAACCTAATGTTTAACCTGAATACTTCTCTCTACTTCAATAAGACAGTGAAAAGTCCAAAACTCTTTAATCTACGGCAGGCAAGAGTTTTGGACTTTACTCAATCAACAGTGACGCTATTGAAACTGGACCGTTTGGCTTGAGTTTGCTCAAGCCAAACCTTTACCAGCGATAATGAGCAAAGGCGCGGTTTGCCTCGGCCATCCTATGGGTATCTTCTCGTTTTTTAACTGTGGCCCCTTGATTATTGGCCGCATCCATTAATTCAGCGGCCAGTTTTTCGGCCATTGATTTGCCGGCGCGGTCCCGGCTGGAATTGACCAGCCAGCGAATGGCCAGGCTTTCGCGGCGCTCAGAGCGCACCTCCAGCGGAATCTGATAGGTTGCCCCGCCTACTCGCCGGGGCCGGACCTCGATCAGGGGCGTAGCGTTTTTGATAGCCTGTTCAAACATTTCTATGCCCGGCTTATTGGCCCGCTCTTCAACAATATCAAGAGCATCGTAAAAAATACGGGCAGCCACAGTTTTTTTACCATTTCTCATTAATTTATTAATAAAACTCTGCACCAAACGGCTATTGTATTTAATATCAGGCTCAATGGGCCGTTTGACAGCACGATTCCTTCTTGCCATTATTTTCTCCAATCTAGCAGGCAATGATTTGCCCGGCAATTATCTGTCCAATTTTATTTAGGGCGTCTGGCCCCATACTTGGAACGACCTCGCCGTTTGGCATCAACCCCTGTTGAATCTAACGCGCCGCGCACAATGTGATAACGCACCCCGGGCAGATCCTTTACCCGACCACCCCGGACCAATACCACCGAGTGCTCCTGCAAACTGTGGCCTTCGCCGGGAATGTAAGCCGTTACCTCAATCTGGTTGGTCAAACGCACCCGGGCCACTTTTCGCAAAGCCGAGTTGGGTTTTTTTGGCGTCATCGTCCGGACCTGGGTGCAAACCCCCCGCTTCTGGGGAGAACCGCTGTCCGGCTGCATCCGCCCTTTTAAGGCATTATAAGTAAACCGCAAGGCAGGCGCCTTAGTTTTCGACTTCTTGACTTTACGTCCTTTACGTACCAACTGGTTAATTGTAGGCAAGAAAATCCTCCGTTTAATAACGCTTAATTCTTAAAAACCACCTACTTTGGCAGTACACGAGGCCACCGTAAATGACCGGTGGCCTCGTAAATTATCAAACTGTAGATATTCTGTGGGCCGAGAACAGCTTCTCTATGCCCCTCTCGTCAACCCAGAAATCTGAGCTTCAGACCCACACGCAAAGAAATAATATAACATGAACAAGACCAGGAGTCAAATTCCTTTTCTTTTTTGGGTGGCGTTCCAAAAATTTTTGGCGGGCGATAGAGACAGGGCTATGTCCTGTCCCTACTTATAGCCTAAGACCCTTCCTTAATTATAACCACCAATCAGGTAATTGGCCGGGCCACAACAACGTCTCGCTGCTTGATCACCCTGTCCACTCGATGCACCAACATATTGTAAGGCGGCTCACTTAACACCAGCAGCGGGCCTTCAGCCTCAACCAGGCTTACCATTTCCTGCCGGGAGAACCGGGTCGACTCCCAGGCCAGGGCCATGGCCCCGCCCGGCGCTAACATTGAGGCCCACACCGGCAGGGCCGCCCGCAACAGGCCGGTCAACTGACCATGATGTTGGATTCCATACGGCAGGTCGGCCACAATAAGATGTGGTTTTTTAAAGCCGGAAATCAATTCAATCGCGTGGGTGGTTTCGCCGCTGGCCAGTACACATTGTTTTGGCGTTTCCCGACCCAACTTAAACCACCACCGTTTCCCTAACTTTTTCAGGCGCTCTTCTTTTACGCTACAGGTAATCCCCTGCGCCCTGGCATATTGCTCCAAAAATGTTGCCGTGGATTGAACATCTTTGCCGTTCTTTTCCACGCCGGCCACGTCGGCGCCCAGCATTAAAGCCGCAAAAAGGGTGGTGCCTCCCCCGGCCAGAGGATCAAATACCCGCAAATTTTTCCACGACTGCCGGGAAAAGTCGCTACTGAATCTGGCAATATTACACAAAAATTGGGTGAACAACTCATTGGTTTTACCTTTATAACGGCGGGTCATCATTAAATCAGAGGAAAAACAGGGCTGAAATCCGGTTTCAATAGGCCGGAGCAGCGGCCCGGCATATTCCCCCAACGCCGCGTAATACCAAAAAAAGACGCCGGTCATGGCCAACATCCCCAGTTCACGGATTTGCACCTCATCCAGATTTGTCTCCAGTTCACATTTCCAATAAGCTTGACCACCTAACTCCAGATAGTCAAGGATGGAAATCAAACGGCCCAACGGACTCAATTTGAGTTCGTGAGGCGCCAAATCCTTGGCCAGCGTTGCATATTGCGTGCTTCGTTGCGGCGCAATTTGAGCCACCAGCGTTGTCACCAATTTTCTCCCATCATTCACTGCAAGCGCCGACCCATTAGTAAATGAACCGGCGCTTGAAACAATCAATCATCTCCTTCAGGCAAACCTGATCAGCGCGCTCCGCCGGGAATTCCCAAACCCAGGCCCAGTTTAGGCAGACGTTCTTTCTGTTCTTCCTTGCCAAAAGCCATTATCTCTTCACCTTCAGAAATCACCTCAACCGAGAGGCCCAAAGATTGCAATTCTTTGACCAACACCCGGAAACTCTCCGGCAGGCCGGGGTCTTGAATGGGTTCACCCTTTACAATGGACTCATAGGTTTTCACCCGGCCCACCACGTCGTCGCTCTTAACGGTGAGCATTTCTTGTAGAATGTGAGCCGCGCCGTAGGCTTCCAAGGCCCACACTTCCATCTCGCCAAAACGCTGGCCGCCAAATTGGGCTTTGCCGCCCAAAGGTTGTTGAGTGACCAGGCTGTAAGGTCCGGTGGAGCGAGCGTGGACTTTATCCTCAACCAGGTGGGCCAATTTGAGCATTGTGATCAAGCCTACGGTGACAGGGCGGTCAAAGGGTTCACCCGTTTTGCCGTCATAGAGCGTCATTTTGCCGGTGGTGGGCATTGGCACCTGTAACTCGCGGGAAACGGTCAGGGCATACTGGTCAATCTCTTCATCGGCCAGCTTCTCCAAATTCAACCCGGCCAGCGTAGCAGAATAACGGCTATCAGCTATTGTTTCCATCCGGTTCTGCATAGCCTTCAACCATTCCCGCAAACCTACCAGGCGCACCGCCTCACGCGCAACTATGCCAACTTCTTGAGGGCGGCGCTGTCCCTCAAAGGCCAGCAGGAAATCAGGATCGTAACCGTGTTCCTTCAGCCATTCACTCAAAACGGCCCGGCGCGCATAAATCTGGTCGGTGGCTAACTGCTCTACATCATATCCTTTTTCTCCCAGCCACTCAATCAGGTACAACAGCCGGGCCTCATCCTCGTCTTCAAGTTCTTCCTCCGTATAGCCCTGCTCGGCAATCCAAAGCCAGGCTTTATCGGTGGTCTCTTCCCAGGCGTGATCAATGAGCCAGGCGCGGGCCAGTTCGGCGGCAATTTCATCCTCATGCGCCCCGTCAAACACCGCACTAATGGCCCGAAAGCCCAAACGATCGGCCGCCCAACCCAGGTGCGTTTCCAAAATCTGGCCAATGTTCATACGCGCCGGCACACCCAGCGGATTTAGAATAATCTGCACCGGCGTTCCATCTTCAAGATAAGGCATATCTTCCACAGGCACCACTTTGGAGATGACGCCTTTGTTGCCATGCCGGCCAGCCATTTTATCACCTTCGGTAATCTGGCGGCGCTGGGCCACCATTACCCGCACCATGCGGTCAACGCCGGTGGGCAGATCACGATGCTCTTCCCGTGAAAACTCCTTAACATCTACCACAATGCCTTTTTCACCGGGCGGCAGGCGCAAGCTGGAGTCCTTTACTTCGCGGGCTTTTTCGCCAAAAATAGCCCGCAGCAATTTTTCTTCCGGGGTCAGCTCGGTTTCACCTTTGGGCGTGATTTTGCCCACCAGGATGTCGCCGGGGCCAACTTCTGCACCTACCCGGATAACACCTGTTTCGTCCAAATCTTTCAAAGCATCTTCGCCTACGTTGGGAATATCACGGGTAATTTCTTCGGGGCCAAGTTTGGTGTCGCGCGCTTCTATTTCATGTTTTTCAATATGGATTGAGGTAAACTTGTCCAGCCGGACCATCTCCTCGCTAATCAGAATAGCGTCTTCGTAGTTACCCCCTTCCCAACTGATAAAGGCGCAGAGCACATTTTGGCCCAGGGCCAACTCGCCCTCATCCGTCGAGCTGGAGTCAACCAGAACTTCACCTTTCTCCACCATTTGGCCCTTGTGCACAATGGGCCGCTGGTCAATGCAGGTTGACTGGTTAGAGCGGCTGAACTTGCGCAGCACATACTGCCGCTCGTGACCGTTCTCCCCACGGACCACAATCGCCCGGCCCGTCACACTGATCACCTCGCCTTTTTCTTGAGCGACAATCACCTGGCCTGAGTCGGCGGCTGCTTGCACTTCCATGCCGGTGCCCACCCGCGGCGCTTCGGGACGAATGAGAGGCACGGCTTGCCGCTGCATGTTGGAGCCCATCAAGGCTCGGTTCGCATCGTCGTGCTCCAAAAATGGAATGAGCGCGGCGCTGATGCCCACAATTTGCTTGGGTGACACGTCAATGTAATCCACTTTTTCAACATTCTCAAAGGAAAAAGTTTGATCATGACGCACGCTGGCCCGGGGATTCTTGAATTGCCATTTTTCGTCCAGAGCCGCGTTAGCCTGGGCAATGGTGTAACTATCCTCATCGTCGGCAAAAAGATATTCAATTTCCGCCGTCACCATCGGTTTAATCAAAACCGGACCTTCCAGGTTCAATTCGGCAATTTTAATTGCCATATCTTCGTCAATCACGGTACCGCCGGGCACCACCACGGCGCCGGTGTTGGGATCTGCCACGTCGGCCCGGGTTGTTTTGCCCACCAGGGCTTCCACATTTTGGGGGTCAACCTTATTAACAACCTTACGATAAGGCGTTTCAATAAAGCCAAAATCGTTGACTCGGCTAAAAGCAGCCAGGCGACCAATCAAACCAATATTAGGCCCTTCCGGGGTTTCAATAGGACAAATCCGGCCATAATGACTATTATGCACATCGCGCACATCAAAACCGGCCCGCTCGCGCCGCAGACCGCCCGGGCCCAAGGCGCTCAGAGTACGTTTGTGGGTTAGCTCGGCCAGCGGATTGGTTTGGTCCATAAATTGGGACAACTGGCTACCGCCAAAGAACTCCCGGGTGGCGGCCACTACCGGCCGGATATTAATGAGCGACATCGGCGAAACTTGTTCGGGGTCGCGGATAGACATACGCTCGCGCACCACGCGCTCCATGCGCAATAAACCAACGCGCAGTTGATTTTGAATTAATTCGCCCACGGTCTTCACCCGGCGATTACCCAGGTGATCAATATCATCGGGCCGAATTTTTTCATTGTTAATATTGATCATCCGGCCTACCACATGCACCAGGTCTTCTTTGGTTAAAATACGGTGCTCAATAGGAATATTCAGGCCCAGGCGGCGATTCAATTTATAGCGTCCCACCCTACTCAAATCATAACGCCGGGACGAAAACAACAGAGAAATGAGAAAATTCACGGCGTTATCAATGGTCGGCGGGTCGCCGGGGCGCAGCCTTTTGTAGAACTCAAGCAAAGCTTCGTGGGCATTTTTGGTGGGGTCCTTATCAATACTGGCCGGGATAAAGGTATGTTCAGGATCGGTATCAACGTTTTTGAACAACTCCAATAGCTGCTCATCGGTGCCCAACCCCATCTCCACGCAGAGTACCGGATTCTTCATGACCTCTCTCAGCGTCTCTTCATCAAGGCCAACAATCTGAATCGCTCGCAGCAGCACCGTTACCGGCAATTTACGTTTCCGGTCTACCTTAACCGAAATCAAATCTCGTTTAGAGCTTTCAAATTCAAGCCAGGCGCCACGATTAGGAATAAGTTTGGCAAAAGCCAATTCACGTCCGGTGGCCCGGTCTTCGTCAACGGTAAAATAAACTCCCGGCGAGCGAATAAGCTGGGAAACAACCACCCGTTCGGCCCCGTTAATCACAAACGTGCCGTTTTTGGTCATCAGGGGAAAGTCACCCATAAAAACTTCCTGCTCCTGGATTTCACCGGTTTCTTTGTTCACCAAACGCACATTCACCCACAACGGGCTGGCATAAGTTATGTCACGCTCACGACACTCTTCCTCGGAATATTTAGGCTCGTCAAAACGATAATCCCAAAAATGAAGTTCCAGGTTTTTATTAAAGCTAACAATGGGCGATATCTCTTCAAAGAGTTCGCGCAATCCTTCATCTTTAAATGCCTGAAACGACTTTAGCTGCACCTCGATTAATTGAGGCAACTCCAGCACATCAGGAATACGAGCGTAACTTTTTTTACGTGCATTTTTTTGAGACATAAATTCACCATTCCCTTAAATATTTAATTACACAACAATGAGCAACATAATACAGCAGGAAAATAGACCCGCCTAAACCAAAAACTTAACTATTTGCTTGGGGCAACTCATCGGATTAAACTTAACCAATTCAATGTCATCAAGTTGAACAATATTGCCAGATTTTGAATAATTACTTTAGCCGGGCTTCTTTGCGGATTTAAACATCTGTCAGGCAATCTGTTGCTGAACATTTCTGGAGACTACCGGAGTCTAAACTTAACGACATTGTTACCAGTTAAATTCATTTCTAACTGCTTAAGGAGAGGTTTATTATTATGATGTTTGTTATGAGGACATCACCTCAACGTGGGGCATTCATACCCGTTAAGGATAGGTTATGGTATGTCTATAGCTATCAGTTGGGGGGAGATTTTTACCTTAACCGGCATCAAAAAATTCAGCAACCTAACCACCAAATCTATATTATACCTCAAAAGGGCAGATTTTGTCAAGCAGTTTTTAAAAATTTCAGACATTAATTTTTGCCAATTCAATCCTGATTGACTATCATTATTATCTTCTTTCAAACGGCCCGCCATAGGCGGGCCAATTGTTGTAAATGCCCTAAACCTTTACCGCGGAGGTAATCTTGCGCACCAATACCGCTCATGCTGAACCCAAATGGGTCCCCTGGCTGGAATGGGCCACCCTGATAGCCATCATTGCCCTGGCCACCTATTTACGTTACTGGCGTATCACCGCCGTTCCTCCTGGCTTCAACTCCGACGAAGCCGTGGGGGCCATGGGCGCGCTAACCACCCTGCGGGAAGGACTGCAATACTCCTACGAAGGTCAGGGCGGCGGCGGCGCTCTGGGTTTTTATTTTGCGGCGGCGGCGTTTTATCTTTTTGGCCCTTCTATTGCCGCCATTCGCGGCCTGGCTGCCTGGGCCGGGGTAATTGGGATTTTTGCCAATTATTGGGCCATCCGCGAGTTGTTCCGCGGTCCCAACCATACCCTGTCCGATCTTAATCGCGCTCGTTTGATCGCGGGCCTGGCCACTCTGGGGGTCGCAGTCTCGCTCTGGCATCTGAAAGTCAGCCGTATTGCTTTTGCCGGCATTGGGGTGCCCTTTTTAATGCTTCCCTCTGTTTATTTTTTATGGCTGGGCCTGAACAAAACGCAACCGCCAAATAACAAATTTGGCCTGAGTGAAGCGGCCGAAGCACAAATTGTAAATCTGAAAAGGCAATGGCCCTTTATTGTCAGCGGTATTTTTCTGGGCGGATTGATGTACATTTACCTGTCCGGCGTTTTTGCGCCGCCATTCTACGCAGCCTATTTTATTGCCCAGTGGTTACTGGTTATGATCGCTCAAAAAACAATCCGCCAAAATTTAGGGGGCAAGTTTTGGCGGCCGGAACCGGCCAGGGCTTACCTGACCACCCAATTCTGGAATCTCCTGGCCACCGCCCTCACCGCCACGCTCTTATTATTGCCCATGGTTTACATTCTCCTCACCCGGCCCGAACTTGAACCCGGCACCACCCGCGTCGCCCAGGCCTTTTTCCTCAATCCCCAAATTAATCAGGGCGATCCGTGGGGCCTGCTCTGGCGGAGCATAGAGGGTAACTTTAGCGCTTACGGCGTATCGCTCTCCTGGCTCTTCGGCCAGGCCCCGGCCCGGCTGGTTTTGCCGGTTTCAATGGGTCTCCTGGTCTTTTTGGGTTTTTTGCTTTCGCTCTGGCGAGGCTTGCGGGGACAAGCCGCTTATCTGTTTATTCTGCTCTGGTACCCCGCTATGCTGCTGCCCAGTATTCTCTCCCCCGACAGCATCCCGCACGACTTGCGGGCTGTTGGGGCCATTACCCCAACCTACGTCTTTACCGCTGTTTTCATTATCTGGCTTTTTGAGACCCTTTGGGCCATAGGCGCTCGCTGGCTCCAGCCCCGGCTGGGCCATAAATTTAAGGGGCTGGCCTTTGGCCTGGGGGTGGGGCTGGCCTGTTTGCTTATCTGGATTCTGGGGCAAGATACCGCCCGCTCCCTTTATCAATATTTTTATATTTTCCCCAACACCAACGATGCTAAAGCCGCCTTTCACGTTTACGCTGTGGAAATGGCCGACCAAATCAACCGGGAGGAACGAGCCGGTGTCGCCTTCATTTTACCGCGCAATACGGCCGCCGGCGACGTATTTCGTAATTACACCACCGATTTTCTGACCGCTTTGGCCCAGCCGCCTGCCGCTCACTACTGGGTGGTTGATAATGAAAAAACATTGGCCAACGATTTGGCCACTGCCGCGGTCGGGCACAATATCATCCGTGTGGTCAAATGGAAAACTTCCAAACACACCGGGGCCGACCCCAAAAACGTTATTCCCTATTACCTTGAAAAATACGGCCATTACCGGCAAACCGACTCTTTTGAATATTTTGACATTGACACTTACCTGCTGGACAGCCCCGCCCCCGATTTTCACTCTGCCGAAAAATTACAAACAATTGCCGTTGACTTTGGCGGGCAACTTCAACTCACCGGCTACGCTCTGGGCGACGCGGGCGATGTGCAGCATCTGGCTGACCCGCAAGCGGCCAGCAATAATCTTCTCTGGCTGCGGCTGGCCTGGCAAAAAACAGCCGAGCATGCTGAAAACCTCAAAGTTTCGGCCCAGGTTTACGCCGCAAACGGACAGCTCATTAGCCAAATTGACAAGCTGCTGCAAAACAATATTCTCCAGGTTGGCAGCCAGGCCTGGGAAGTTGGCGCTGAAGCAGAAACTTATTTTCTCATTTCTATTCCCCCGGCCACACCGCCGGGCGACTATACCCTCAAGCTGGCCGTTTATGGTGCAGATTCCCTGAGCCGTTTGCCCATCTCCACACAAGAAGGGGACGGTTTACTCACCCTGGCCAACTTCACCGTCCAACCGGCCCGGCAGCCCCTCACGCCCGACGATCTTACTCTGGCGCTGCCCACAATGCACAAACTTCTCCCCGGTTTAACCTTGGTCGGCTTTGAAACCCTGCCCGGCGAGAGCGTTCGCTCCGGCAGTAAAGTGGGCGCTTCGCTCATCTGGCAGGCCGGTGATACGCCCTTGCCCGGCGATTTAGCCATGTCGTTCATCGTCAAACCCGAAAGCGGCGATGACGAGTGGCCCATCTCCGAGCCGGTCGGTTTGGCCGGAGATTATCCCACCTCCCGGTGGCAGCCCGGCGAGGTTTTACGCGGCTGGCTGGCCGCCCGTATTCCCCCTGCCTGGGAACCGGGCACGTACAAACTGCGCCTGCGCCTGTCGCCCCTGGATCAGCCTGACGAAGAAGTGATCACCCTGCCCATCGGCGATTTTGAGATAGAGGGTTGGCCGCGCAATTTTGAAACGCCGCAACCGCAAGTTGAAATCGGCGCTGATTTCAACGGGCAGGTCACTCTGGCCGGTCTGGACGCCACGGCCACCCAGGTATCTCCCGGCGATACGTTGGGAGTGAGGCTCTATTGGCACGTAAATGCGGATTTTGATCAGGATCACACCGCCTTCATTCACCTCATCGGCCCGGATGGCCTGCTGCATGGGCAAGTTGACCAGACCCCGGGCGCGGGAGCCTATCCTACCACCGGCTGGTTGCCCGACGAATTCATCACCGACGAATACGCTATTCCCATCCCCCCAGAGTCACCCGCCGGCGATTATCAGATAGAGATTGGCCTGTACAATCCCAACACAGGCCGGCGTTTGCCCGTTTGCCAAACAGAAGCTTGCGCCCAGGTTGACGACAAGGTATTATTACCCGGCCTCACGGTGCAATAATGAGCTTTCGTTTGTATCTGACCCCCGCCCGCATCCTGCTCAGCCTGCTGATGCTGGTTTACTTTGTTTACTTTGGCCTTTACGCCAACCAACGCCATTTGGCTTTTGAAACGGGGGCCTTTGATACTGGGGTCTACGCCCAGCCGCTGTGGAATTTTATCCAGGGCCGTGGCTTTGCCGTGTCTCTCATCAAAGACAACGGCCCCCTGCGCTGGGCCACGCACGTTGAGCCGATTTTGTTTCTCATCGCCCCCCTCTACAAACTCTGGCCTCACCCGCGCACGTTATTCTGGCTGCAAACGGCCGGGCTAACTTTGGCGGCATGGCCCCTCTACGCCCTGGCCGTGCAACGTTTACAAAATGAGTGGGCAGCCTTAACCATGGTTGCTGCATATTTTTTGCTGCCCGCCACCGAAGCCGTAACCCTGTTTGATTTTCACGCCGTCGCCTTTGCCCCACTTTTTCTACTGGCGGCCTTCTATTTTTTAGAGCAGGCCTTGACCATTCAGGGCAAAAGTCTGTGGCTGTGGCCGGAAAAGAAACAATTGAGTCAAGCCGGTGAGCCAGCAACTAACGGCGCTGCTGCGGCCCCTCCCTTCTTCCTCCTCCTAACCTTCTATTTCCTGGCCGGCCTCTTTTTTATGCTGGCTATGTCCACCAAAGAAGACATCTCGCTGTACGTGTTTATGATTGGTTTGTATTTGCTGGCCCTACGCCGCTGCTGGCGAGAAGGCGGTGTTTTAATGGGAGCCGGTTTGGTTTGGTTTTATGTGACGTTTCAAGTGATCATCCCGGCATATCGCACCGGCGGGGGTCACTCCATTTATGCGGCCTGGTTTGAAACGCTAGGCCATACTCCCCTGGACATTGCCCTTTCGCCTTTCACCAAACCAGGGGCTGTGTTGGCCCTGCTCTTTCAGCCCGGCAGCCTGCCCGCCCTGAGTATGCTCACCTTGCCCCTGCTTTTACTGCCGCTCTTGGGCTTTCCGTTTTTGTTAATGGCTGCGCCGGGATTTGCTTTTATTTTTTTGAGTCAAAATCCAACGCTGCGCCAACTGGAAACCTGGCACTACGCCGCACCAATGCTGGCTTTTGTAATGTTGGCTACCGTTGACGGAATGGCTCGGGTTGGGTATTGGTGGCGGGGAGCCAAGTCCAATGTTTTGCGACTCACACTTCACCCCTCACGATTTGCCCTTCCCCTCCTTTCCATCCTGCTCCTTATTGCTTCTTTCACTTACCACGTCCTGCGCGGTTATTCGCCGCTATCTTTGTTATCCGAATGGTCGGAGGTGACCCGGCATCATCAACTGGGCCGCGAGTTGGCCGCGCTGATTCCCGAAGAAAGCAGCGTATTGGCCCAAGCCCAACTGGTGCCTTACGTGGCCCACCGCTATCAACTGGCAATATGGAACGGTCCCCTGGACACCGACTACGACTACATCTGGTTAGACTTGAGCCACCCCAAATTGCCCAATCGTTTCAACGCCCAGGGCGAATTGCTGACCGGCCTGGTCATTGAAGAAGCCTTTGGCCCCATTGCGGCCAAAGACGGTTATCTTTTGCTCAAAAAAGGCGCCGCCCGCATTCCTATTTCTGAAGAACTTTTTAGCTTCACCAAATTCGACCAACTCCCGGCAAACGCGCAGCCCTTCGACGCTGTTTTTGGCGACACGCTCAAGTTGGTTGGCGTAAAGCCGGACGCGCACCGGTTAGCCACCTCAGAAACCGAGCCGCAAGTGGTGCTTTATTTTGAAACCCTGCAAAAACCAGGCCAGGATTATAATCTTTTTGTTTATTTGCTTGATGAACGCGGCATGGTCATCGGGGCAACGGATTACGCTCAACCGGCCATCTTCTGGTGGCCTACCTCGCGTTGGGCCGTTGGCGACCGGCGCCAGGTACGGGTCAACACCATCCCTTGGTGGACGGGCGATAAAAGCAGGTTTAGTTATGCACTAGGTTTTAGCCACAGCAACGACCCGTGGGATGAGTCCGTCCGGCTGCCCGTTATCGCCGGCCCCCACACCCCGCCCCCCCTGGAAAACCAGACGCTACTGCCGATTGCCGCTTTTCGGCGGTTTGGGGGATTGGTTTATCCGGCAGCGTTGGAGATCATAAAGAGATAAAAAAAATGAAAGAACACCAACAAACTATTGAAAGAATTTACCACCTGCTAAAAACGTGTCCCGATCCCCAAAAAAGAGAAGAAGGGGAGGGCTGGTCGGTCAAAGAGATTGTGGGGCACCTGGTGGATTCGGTAAGCAATAACCACCAACGCCTGAGCCGGTACCAGGCTAATGGCAATTTAAACTTTCCCGGCTACGATCAAGTCCAATTTGTGCAGCGGGCGCATTATCATACCTTTGATTTTGCCGTCCTGCTCTCGCTGTGGTTCAATTATAACCAACTCCTGCTACACATCATTGACCACCTTCCGCCGGAGGAATTGTCATCAACCGTGACCATTGGCGATAGGCCGGCCCTTACCCTGGAGCAGTTGGTGGAAGAATATTTTGCCCACCTGGAACTGCACGCGCAGCAGCTAAGCAAAATTATAGAATACTAATCCCTGGCCGCAATTATTCTCCACGAATAAGTCTCTATACCATACTTTGCTCCGGCCCGGGCCGCCCGATAAAAATCAGCTATGGCTAAAATCACTCGCCTCAAACATCAAATATTACGCCTGATGCGTTATGCCTTTTGCCTCAACTTTGACCCCCTCATCGGCCTGCTCCTCTTCGCCGGTAGCGTTTACGCCTACACCATTGTCCTGGCCCCCACTGTACTGGAAGGTGATAAGGCCCTGTTCCAATATACGCCTTATGTGCTGGGCGTCACCTACCCCACCGGCTTTCCGTTTTACCTCTTGCTGGGCAAACTCTGGCTCCTTCTGTTTCCTTTTGGTGAAATCGCCTGGCGCATGAACCTTCTCTCGGCGTTATGCGCGGCAGCAGCCCTGCCCTTGCTTTATGGCGCGCTGCGGCGTTTGTTAGAAAGTCGCTGGGCCGCCCTTGTGGCCGTGCTTACCTTCGCCACCCTGCCCACTTTTTGGCACTGGGCGACCGTGGCTAAAACTTACCCGCTCAACATTCTGCTGCTGGCCAGCGTGCTTTATCTACTGAGCCTGGCGCTGAACAAGCAAAAATCTTTGGGCAGTACCCCATACGCAACCCGAAATACGTCAATATTTCGGGCTGCGTATGACATATCTCCCCTGGCCATCCCCACCGGCCTGCTTGGCCTGCAAATCAGCGTGCATAACACCGCTATTTTACTCGTTCCCGGCCTGTTGCTGCTGGCCTGGCTGAATTTCCGGCAATATTTGCTGGATAAAAAACTGGCTCTGTTGCATGCCTTCCTTTTTCTGGCCCCGCTCCTATTTTATTTATACATTCCCCTCCGCGCCGAAGGGTTGATCGCTCACTATGGTCGCCAGGAGGCCATTCAGCGGGGATTATTGGCCGACTTCTACCAAACCGGCCAGGCCGGATTGGTGGACTATTTCCTGGCTGCCAAATTTACCGGCGGCATTGTCAGCAACTGGGGCCTGATCCCGGAACGATTTGCTACCGTTTATGTGCCCCTCCTCGCCGACAACTTTACCCTGATGGGTATAGGTTTAGGCATTATTGGTGGGCTGGCCCTGGCCATCCTGCGCCCGCGCATGTTCTGGCCTCTTTTCTTTATATATATCGTGCCCATTCCCTTTGTGCTCACCTACGACCAGGGCGAACAATCCGCCTTTCTGCTGCCTTCCTTTCTCATGTTTTCCATCTTCCTGGGCGGTATAGTCAACCTAGTTGAACGACTCCTGGCGACACAAATCTCACCCTCCCCCTCTGGTCTCTGGCCTCTGGTTTCACGTCTCCTCCCGGCGCTCGTCTTTTTCACCCTCATCCCTTTCCTCTATCTCCCCCAAATCCGCTACAATTACAACTGGCTCGAGGCCAAATGGAACCGGGCCATTTATGACGAGTGGGCCGACGTCCTTGAACATCCCCTGGCCGAAGGGGCGGCTATGCTGGCTCACTGGGGCGACTTAACCCCCTTCTGGTATATGCAATACGCCCAAAACCGCCGCCCAGATTTGCGCGGCCTTTACCCGCCCACCGAAGAGATAGTGCGAGAATGGTTTGCCACCGGCGGCCAGAATCTATACCTGGCCGGGCCGCTGCAAGGTTGGGCCTCCGGCGTCCAGGAACGTTACCAATTAATTCCCTGGGGCCGGCTGGTGCGCCTTGCGCCGCGTCATATCGCTCCTCAAACCCTGCTGCCCTCCCTTCCTCCCGTTGAAGTTACTTTCAAGCCCGCCGCTACAAACCCGGCCAAACTGCGCCTGTTAGGCGTTGACTATCCCCCTCAAGCCAGCGGCGGCAGCGATTGCGCCGTCACCCTCACCTGGCAGGCTTTGGCCGATCTGCCCCCGGAGACAACTGTCTCTCTCCGGCTCAGCCAGGGCGATACGATTGTGGCCCAGTTAGACGACACCTTGCTCAGTGGCTGGTTCCCCAGCGAAACCTTGCCGGTCGGCCAGCACGTCCTCAGCTACGCCCCCATTCCCATTCCCCTGGGCACGCTGCCCCGTTCATACCGGCTGCAATTAGTAGTTTACACTTACTACAAAGAACCGTGGCTGGCGAGCCAAGGAACAACCGTATTGGACCTGGGAAACGTGGAAATTATATCTCCCCCCACCAACTACAAGTTGACTTCACCTAAAGCAATGTTGCCGCAACACGATTTCAACGGCGAAATTGAACTGACCGATTACGATTATAGCGTCAGGCGAGTGGGCCAGGGCAAAGGTTTTGCCTTAAAGCTCCTGTGGCGGGCCAAACAACAACCGGCTGATAACTATACCCTGCTGGTGGAGATGGTAGATGCTGAGGGCAACATCCTGCGGGCAGTGGCACACCGGCCAGTGGACGGCCAAGCGCCCACCGCTACCTGGCAAACCGGCCAATTTGTGCGCGACCAGATTGATCTGGTTGTTCCGGCCAGCACTCCCGTAGGCACAAAAGGGCTGCGAGTCCGCTTGAGTTGGCTATGGCCGGATGGCTCCAAATTAAATCTACGGCGCTGGTTCTTGCCCTTGGGGGATAGCCTTGATCTGGATTGGTTGGCCATTACCGAAAAAGAGGGGCGGGTGTTTGCCGCGCCGCCGGTGCAGTATCCCATCCACGCCAATCTGGGAAACAAAGTACGCCTCATTGGCTATAATGTCGCGGCAACGCCTGAGCCCGGCTTATCAACCCGAATTTTTAAACAGCAAATCAGCCAACAGGCTTGTACGGCCAATCCAGATAGCTGCCACATCCATTTTGACTTTTACTGGCAAGGGTTGAGGGAGATGGAGGAACCTTATCTGGTTTTTCTCCACGTGGTGGATGAGCAGGGCCAAATTGTAACCCAGCACGACCGGGCCCCGGGCCAACGAGCCAAACAACCCACTACCGGCTGGCTGCCCGGCGAGGTGGTGGCCGATCCCATTGACATCCAACTTCCACCCAATACTGTCCCCGGACAGTATTCCATTTACGTGGGAATGTACCTGCCGCCGGAGGGTCCCCGCCTGCCCGTTTTGGACAACCAGGGCCAGGCCGGGGCAGATTTTGTTAAGGTTGGCGTGATTACCGTGATTCCCTAAACTGCCCGGCTCATTTGGGGAGCGAACCCGGCCTGATTACTATCGTCAAATCCCGCGTGGTAGCGGGCACCTCTATGCCTCCCTTGGCCCCCAATTTCACATTCTCCACCTTGATTCTGGCCGCCACTGCCTGGGAAACAGGTTTGGCCTTAAAAGTAAGGGTTACAAAAATAACGTCCTCGGTAAAATTGGGCGCGCCCTCCCGCCGGCTGGCCGCAAAATCCATTTGCCCTACCTGATTATCAATCAACTTAACAATCACCAAAAGCTCCGGGTTGGGCGTAAGGTCAACTATCGCCAGGTACTCAGGCTCATAAACCAGGCTAAATTGCGCGCCAAAAACGCCGGGCGGAATAATATTTTTTATGGCCACTACGGCCGTAAACAGTTGATCGGCTTCAACCTGATCAGGGCCTTCCGCCGTAACCTGATTTTCGCCGGGCGTGGGGCTGGGCGTAGAGGTAAGGGTGGGCGTGCTCGATGGCGTTAACGTTGGCGTTGAACTGGGGGTGATGGTAATGATTTTAGTTGCGGTGGGGGTGAAGGAGGGCGTATAGGTAGGCGTGGGGGTGGGCGTAGGTGTTTGGGAGGGAGTGGGAGTATAGGTTTCCGTAGGCGTGGGAGTAGCGGTTAGTGTTTCCGTGGGCGTGGGGGGGTGAGTCTCTGAGGGGGTGAAGGTGGCGGTTGTGGTTGGCTCCTCGGCGGTTGTGGGAATAGATGTAGGCGTAAAAACGATTGTTGGCGGCACAGTGGCAGTGGGCGTAGACGGCGGAATCTCGGTAAAAGTTGGCGCAGGGACAACAGTGGGGCTGGGGGTTGGCGCAGGCAAAAGAGGGGTGGCGGTGGCTGTCACAAAAATGAATTCAGAAATCGGAGTGGGCGTTACATTTTCAGAAGTTCTCAAAACCTGTCTCAAAGACGTCAGCAAGGGCAGGGCGGCTAACCCGGCCAACAAGAGGCCCGTGGCAATGAGCAGTAGAGGCAGGTTAGAAGAGCCTGATAATTCAGCCAGAAATTTAACAATTCGCACCCATAATGAAAGTTGAACAGGCATACTTTCAATATGGCCCAGGCGCAGGTCTACCAAAACGGGATGTTCCGCCAGATAAAGGGCCATCAACTGCTTGGCGGCTGAAGCGGGCAGGCGCAAAATAATAATAGTACTACCTTCTTTAACATCCACAATGGTAATGTCATCCTCGGAAATATTCAATTCTTCGGCGATGAGGTGAATCAAGGCAGCCTGTTTGGCGGGGGTAAAATTTTCTATATTGACCGTGGGAAAGGTCAACTTGAGCGTGACCTGGGGTTGTTCGGCGGCGGATACGGGCGCAGGAGCAGGTTTGAACAATGCCGCTTCATATAGGGTAAATTGATAGGGATTGTGGGCGGCAATGAGCGATATTAAATACTGCAATAAACCCCGCCGCTCGCAGTGGTCAATCAGCAGCCGGGCGGTAACGTGTTTGCCAAAACTGCCTTCGGCCCGGTCGTACACCTCGGGGAAATAATCAAAACAAAAGTCGTTCAGTTCCTCATAACTGAAGCTTTTAACCAACAACTCTCGCAGAACTTTTCGATTAACCGCAACGTTGTCAGGTTTCATCAGCCGTTTTGCATTCTTTTACTGTTAACGAACGCCCGTTAACCCCTCCGGGCCACGCCCTCCCGTGCGATGCATCGGCCTGCTGCACTCCCTATTCAATTATACGCAACGCTGTAACGCCCCTTCAAAAAACAATTAGCAACCACTGCCCCATTAAACATAATAGCACAAACCCAACTTCATTACTGTTACAATCTGATTACAAAACTGAGGGGCTATTTTATGGAAAATTCAGCCACTCGCTGCGCCACATCTCTAAAATCCGGGGCTTCAGCGTACAGTTTTTGGAATTCGGTATTGGCTTGCCGACCTTTACCCTGCTGCTGGTAAGAAACAGCCCGCCAATATCTGGCTTCATTAAGCAAAAGCTCATCGCGCCCCTTCTTTTGACGTAGCGCCTTGTTGAAGACCGTAACGGCGGCTTCATGTAAGTTTTTCTCCTGCATAGCCCGGCCATAAAAGATCAACGTTTCCAGAGACACATCGTCCTCCGGCTCGGTATCCTTGGCCCGCTCAATGATATTGTTCCACAACCGCCGGCTGGCATACAATTCACACAACGAGAGGGTAAGTACCGGCTCGCCCGCCAACGCCTCAATCTCTTCCAGCAGGGTTATGGCTTCTCTGACCCGCCGCTGCGTCTGGTATAGCTCAACCAGGAGCAGAGTTGCGGCCAGGCCGTCAAGAGGAACATTGGCCGTAATATTGGGCGTAACATCTATCTCCAGGTGCGCGCCAGGCAAATATTTTTGCATGAGTTCGGTGGGGAATTCGTCATCACTTTGCACCACCTCTTCCAGCAATTGGCTGGCCCTAAATTCCTGGTTCTCCTGTTTAGCCAAGATGGCTGCGGCAAAGATGGCCGCCCCGGCTTCTTCAGACGCGACATCCAGAAAATGCTCCAGGGCCTCGTCAACGCAACCCGCGTGATAATCTTCCAGGCCCCTGGCCAGCTCCTTTTCTGCTTTTGACGCCAACAGACCAGGTTCAGGGCGTTCCGGCAAATTGGCCTGGCGGGGCACGCTCTGCGCCGAACTTGAGGCCGGGGATTTCTTTTTACTACTTTTGCTCTTCCCGCTCAACTGCTTACGATAACTCAAACCCGTGCCGGGGATACCCACGCTAAACTGAGTACCACGCGGCCCGGTGCTGAGGCGCAAGCCCGGCACGCCCGCGCTCACCCCCACGCCACTTTTGCTGATATTCAGCCGGATAAATTTACCCAGCCGGATACTGCGTTGTAAACGAAAACCCATTCCTTTATCCTATCAATGTTTTTATATTTCTATCCGGCATATTTCCGGTTTGCCCGGCGCGTAGCGCACCTGCACCGGATCGCCCACTTGTAATGTATGATACGCTTTACGGTTGATTTCAGTTGCCGTAATCTCCGGCTGGCCGAGAACAGCAAAACAAAAAGCCACACAATAATCCTTGCCGCCGTCGGAGTCGGTTTGCGTCCAGCGGTCCGTCAGGCGAGCGGCCGTGATTGCACCATGCTGACTCAATAAACGGTCATAACGAATTTCTTGGCCGCTGGTATAAATCAACCAGAGGCCAATACCAACAAAAAGGCCGCCAAACAACATAAAGCCGGTCAGAAACACTATCTCCAAGGTTTTAGACTGCCCCTCCAACCGGACCGTTTCCGGTTTAACCGCAACGTAGCGCACATTGACCCGGCTTTCGGGGATAAGCGTTTTATAGGTATCCCAATCAACGCTTTCTTCGTGGGTCAGTTGGCGGCGATCGCCCTGGGGCAGGGGCGCCCAATAACGGTAGGTGACGTAGTAGGTGTCGCTCTCTGAATCCGGATCAATGCGCCGGCTGATGACCACAGCTTCGGTGGTGACGCCGCCGGTGTGCAGCAGAATGGCCGTGCGCAACTCTGAGATGAGAACGCCCAACGGAACCAGCACAAAAATAAGGCTGAACATTGTCCAAGCCAGGCCAAAGAGCAGGCCGCACCCCCCGCTGCCTGCCGCTCCCAACGGCGGTTTGGCCGTGGGCCGGCTCGCGGCTGTTTCCGGCAGCGAGGCCAAACAAGGCTGCCCGGCCGGTGGGTTATCCGCCGCCCGGCGAATAACCCACCGCACAACGGCTACGGCCGCTATCAGGCCAAAGGTTATCACTGCTATCCAGGTCAACATCATGGGCAATCTCACCCGGCCACTTGTTAGCGTTTACGCTGTTTTTTGCGGGCCTTTTTTTGCTGTTTGCGTTTGGTTCTGGCTTTTTCTTTGGCTTTTTTTTGGGCCTTGAGTTTATTCTTAGCTTGGGCGTCTGCGCCTCCCCTATTTTTGCCAACCGGGGGTGATAAAGGCCGGCCCAACGGCTCGTGGTAATTGGGTCTGGGTGTTTGGCGTTCCCGGAGCAGGCCCAACTCAATCTGTGTGTCTTCCCAATCGCCCGGAACGGAAATATCAACCCGACCGGCGGCAAAAGCCTGTTCCATCACCGGGGCCGACTCCACTGCTTTGAGGTCAATCAGGGAACTGACCAGGAAGGCGTTCAACGAGGGAGAAAGTTCCCGGAACTGCTCTAACTGCCGGGTGAGGGCGGCCACGCATTGCGTTCTGAGTTCGGGGTGACGCCGGCCGATTTTGACAAAACTCTGGGCTGCCGTTACCCTGGCCCATAAACTGTGATCAGGATTGGCCAGGTAACGGCTCAAAGGTTCAAGGGCCGGCCGGCCTATCAGGCCAAAAACATCGGGCAGGTCTTCACCAACCCAATCATCGTCAAATTCATCAACGCGGCCAAAAAGAGACATCAGCGGCTCAATGGCGGCTTCGGCCCGCAACTGGCCCAAGGCCCGCCAGGCATGGATCGGCGCCCATACTTCGTCGGTGTCACTATCGGCCCAGTTCAGATCCTCGTCTAGGGCCATGCGGATCAAATCGGGCGTGTGTTCCAGGGTTAAGCCCAGGGCCGGATAATCGGCCCACTGGGGTTGGTCGCGAACATCGCCCAGGCTTAATAATTGGGCAACGGGGGCAGGATAATCGCCAGTTGTTTCAACCACGGGTTGTGTGCCCAACCTCTGCCGCAGGACCGCATTGACCTCGTCCGGGTCAAAGGCTTCCGGGTCAAACTCGCCGCCCACCCATTCCAGCATATCCTGGTGTTCGTCGTGGTGAGGATCTTTAATGGCTGCCAGGAAGTCATCATAACCCCACACCCCGCCCACGTCTTCGGGCGGACCGGCCCGTTTACCCTTGAGACAAAGAGGATATTCTACGCCCGGTTCGGGGGGTAAAATTTTTTCAATCAGCAGTTCGTGCCGCCAGTCGTCGCCAAAATCGTACTCGTAAATAAATTTGAAGCCTTCACGAGGGACAATTTGGCTCAGCGTAACCTTACGCTCATCGTTCACTTCATGCCAGTCATCGGGATGGGGTTCGCCAAAGTAAGTTTCGCCCACCACAAATTGGTGTAAGTGGTAATCGGCCCAGCCCATGATCACCTGTAAGATCAAGTGCAGTTGGTTCAATTTGGTATCGGCCCGCACCTGAATCCTGCGCCAGATGGGCGGCTTGCTATCTTTGAGGGTAACTTTGATTTGATAAATCTCGTTTTTGGCCATTTTTGCTTAACCCCGTCCCAGGACATACCTCAAAGGGTATGGTCATCTGATCATGTTCGATCGGTTTCTATTATTGTATCACAGCCGCCCCCCACCGACAATCAATAGACATAGGGATTATTTTGAAAAAGCCATCCTGCACTTGGACATTGCCAAATTTGTGCTACACTTCCGGTCACTATGTCACTTTTGCGCCATAAACTCTACCTGGCCGTAGTGTTGGGCCATTTTACAGTTGACGTTTTTGCCAGTATGAGTTCGGTGGTGGTTACTTTTTTTAGTGTGCCCATGTTATTGACCGGCGCCCAAATTGGCCTGGCCATCGGCCTGTTCCAATTTATTGGCGCGGGGACCCAGCCCATTTTTGGCTGGCTGACCGACAAAATCGGCAGTCGCTGGCTGGGGCCAGGCAGCGTAGCCTGGATAGCCGGTTTGATGGCTTTGGCCGTGCTGCTGGCTCAACTTACCCAAAACTTTTGGCTTTTCCTGGTACTTTTTAGCCTGGCCGCCCTGGGCGTAGGCGCGTTTCACCCGCAGGGGGCAATGCACGCAAGCACAGCTATAGCCAACCGGGCCGCCACAGCCACGGCCGTATTTTTTTTATTTGGGCAGAGTGGGTTATCTCTGGGGCCGGTGCTGGCCGGGTTGCTTCTGGACAAAGTAGGGGCGGTTGGCGTTTGGATGCTGGCCCTGGGCGCAACGCCGCTGCTTATTTTTATCACCCTGGCCATGCGCCACGCTGCCCTCCCCCTTGAACCTGCGCCTCATCCGGCCAATGGAAATCAGGGGTCCCTGGTGGCCGTGCGGTGGGGGGCACTTGGCCTGCTGGCCCTGATCATGGGGCTGCGTTCCTGGGCCTTTTTGGGCACGGTCTCTTTTTTGCCCAAAATGTTTCAACTTATGGGCTGGGAAGCCACCGCCTATGGTTTTATCACCGGCGTATTCTGGTTGGCTTCGGGCATAGCCGGGGTTATTGGCGGCCACCTGGCCGACCGCTGGGGACGGCGGTCGGTGGTGTTGATAACTATGCTGGCCGGCTCTCTACCTCTCTTCTTTTTGCCGCTCACCAGTAGCTGGCTGGCCTTTCCTTTGGCCATTCTCTTTGGAGGCTTGGGCGGCGCCTCTCACAGCATTTTGGTCGTTATTGCCCAGGCCCTGCTGCCGGGCCGCAAAGCCCTGGCTTCGGGCATCACCCTGGGCTACATTTTTGGCGCAGGCGCGTTTGCCACGTGGGCCATCGGTGTTCTGGCCGATGGATGGGGCCTGGCCCCCGTGATGCAGGCCAGCGCCGGGATAGGCATTCTGGCGGCTTTGCTGGCCTTCTTGCTGCCAACTACCAGGGAAGCGGCTGTCCCCACCAAAGCGGAAGGCATACCAGCTTAGCCCAACCGGCAAAATACCAGCTTTTAAACTGACACCAATTCAGACGTGCAATAGGGGCAGCGGGTGGCCTTGATCGGAATAGTCGAGTGGCAATAGCCACACTCTTTCGTGGTCGGTTCGGCGGGCGGCGCTTCTTCCTTTCGCTGCAAACGGTTGATACCACGGATAAGCAAAAAGACCACCCAGGCCACAATAAGGAAACTGACCACGGCATTGATGAACAGGCCATAATTGATGGTCACCGCGCCGGCAGCCTGGGCCTCGGCCAATGAGGGGTAAGGCGACGGCGGCGTTCCGGCCTTTAACAAAATATACAAATTGTTGAAATCAACCCCACCCAATAACAACCCAATTGGCGGCATAATGATATCGTCAACCAGCGATTTGACAATTGTGCCAAAAGCGGCCCCGATGATAATACCCACGGCCATATCTACCACGTTGCCTCGCAAGGCAAATTCTTTAAATTCTTTAAGCATAAGATAGCTCCCGTTTTATATTAGATTAGAGTAACTGACCAACGACCAACGACGAAGGACGAACAGCCAATTTCGTTGTTCGCCCTTTGTCATTGGTTGGTGATGACAGACTATTAAGCTTGACCAAGGAGCAGTAAAAACTTAGAACAGAGCCAACCCAAACGTTATGGCTGAACAGGCAGACGCCCGTCAACCTGGTCCAGGCTCTCCAGGCCTGGGATTGAAGTAGAACATGGCGGCGGGTTGAATGGATTAGGCAAGATAGGCGTGCCGCCAACATTGATCGGGATCGAGAAAATATGGAGGTTATTATTTTCATCCGTCTCAAGCACTTCACCATTAGGATTCTGGCTGGTAGGATAATTGTCGTCGAGAGAGTCAACCCGCACGTACAGATAATAGGTGCGCGGATCGCCAAAGTAATTATTAAGCGGCATACACTTCCAGGTTTGCGGCCAGCAGCCCAAACCGTTGGGAATGAAGTTGCTGTAATTGTTACAGGTTCCGGCCAAGTCGTTGGGGTTGAGATTGCTGATCACAAAATCGCCGTCGGCCGGCATGCCGTATACTTTCCAGGCCACACCGTAAGGCACTACCGTATCGGCAAAAGCCTCGTCCCAGGGCCGGTTAACGGCCGGATTCAGGGCGCTATTGGTAGACAGGTAAAGGTCTACCCAGAAGGGGGTGGCAAAAGCCGTGCCCGTGTTATGCAGGGTTACGGTAATATCCACCGGATCGCCAGTGTTGGGTGATGTATTTGAGACCGTAACACCACGCACGGTCAGGTCAACAATGAGCGGCGCAGCCCCGGCGTTTTTCAGGATGATGGGCAAATATACACTGCCGGGCGGCGTGGTGATCACCTGGTGGGTGACGATAGTGCTGGTCACCGGAGCGGTTTCATGGCTGTTGGCCGTGGCTGTGTTGGCAATGATTGTGCCGGATAAGGCCGCGGTCACGTTCACCTGAATAGTGGCTGTGACCGCCACGCCGCTACCCAAGCTGGCCACCGAGAAGGTAATCACCCCACCGCCGGTATCCACCGGCCCGCTGCCCACCGGCACAATCGAGCCGGTGACAAAACCAACGTCGGAGTCAAGCGCATCGGTGATGACCACGCCGGTGGCGGGGGCCGTGCCGCTGTTGGCCACCACAATTTGATAGGTGATGGAACTGCCCGCCGGAACAGTGCCGCCCGGCGGCGTGGCTGTTTTGTTAATGGTCAAGGTAGGCATCGTGGAAGGGGTGATGGTAAAGGGGGTGTCGTCGGAGAGAGGCCCTTCTGCGGCGCCGGTGATGGCCGTAGTGCCGGGGGTCAGGCCCGCAGTGACCGTAGTGGTGGCAATGCCACTGACCGTGGTGGCCGTAAGCGGGTTGACGGTGCCATACAAGGCCGGGATGGTGAAAGTGACCACCAGGCCATTGACCGGGTTGTTATTGCAATCCGTAACCGTGGCAGTAGCCACAGCCGAGCCGCCAACAGAGACGCTGGCCGGAGAAACGGTGACGGCGATAACGGTGGGAATGGTGGGGGTGATGACCTGGACAAAATAACCGGGGAAGTTATTTACAGCCGGATTGGTGGCCCATTCTCCCAAGATGCGCACATTTCCAGATAAAGTGCCGGTACCTGTGAGGATGGACGAAACCATCCCATTTGCATTTGTATTTCCAGAATTTGGCACGATTATGCCCGTGGCCGGTGCAGCCAGTAATGATAAGTTTACGGGTTCTTCAGGCGTTGGATTATTCCACCGATCGGTCAGGGTGGTGGTGACCAAGGCTGTTTCGCAAATGTGGATAACGTTTGGATTGGCCGTTATCGTGAGGGTGGTGGGGGTATTGGGCCGTATTTCCACGTCAATAGTGCCGGTAATGGTGCCCGTGCCGTCATCGGTGGCGGTGATGGTATCCGAGAGCGGCGAGGTAGCCTGAGTGACCGTGACCGTGGTGATGGTGATGCCATTAACAACCGTCACCGGGGTGGGCGCAATAGTGCCGGTGGTGTCGGCGATGGTAGCGGGGCCACTGAAAGGAGTAGGGTTGCCGTACGCATCCAGCGCAGTAATGGTGAGCGTAAACGGTACTCCGGCAGTTTGCGGCGAATTGGCTTGCAGGTCAAACCGAACCGGCGGCCCGGGCGTGATGGTCACCACGGTGGTGGTATAGATAGTGCTGATGCTGTTAAAGGCCGTTACCACCGCCGTATAAGTCCCTACCGAAGTATAGGTGTGGGAGGGATTCATGCCACTGCCCAAGGGAGTGCCGTCGGCAAAATTCCAAACGTAAGTAACACCATTGGTAATGTTGGTGGTAACAGTAAATTGCGTGGCCGTATTGACCACGGTGGGACTATCGTTGACGGCGCTGATGGTAAGTAGTTTCTCTTCCACATCAACCACCAGCGTTTTAGTAGCGGTGGGCACCCGACCCAGGGTATCCTGGCCGGTCACAATGGCCGTGTTGGTGATAGCCGGTGTATCGGTCACTTTGACCGTGTAAGTGATAGTGGCGGTGGTACTATCGTTGTTTGGCCCCAGGGTGGTGGTGCCCAACCGGGCCAAGAGCGAACCGAGCCGGTCGTCATCCAGGGCCAGAATGGTGACGGTGAGGGGGCCGGTGTTGGTGACGGTGTAAGTGTAAGTGATCACTTCGCCGGGCGCAGTGGCGGTAACATTGGCCGTTTTGGCCAATTGGATAGCGGGCGTGTAAACCAGCGTTACGGCAGCCGAGGCGACTTCGGTGACGGTGGTGGTCAGGTAGGTGCCGCTGACCGTGGCCGTATTGGTGAGCAGCGGATAGTAATTGAGCAAATCAAGTTGAGAAACCGTATGGGTGGTAATCACGACGGTAGACAAGCCGGGCGCCAGGGGAGTCACTGGAGGCGACAGCGGCCCCAGTTTATCGTCAGACAGAATCAGGTCCAGGGGTGCCTGGCCGGTGTTGGTAATGGTGTAACGGTAGGTAATCACCTGGTTAAGGGTGGCGCTGGAGGGAGTGGCCCTCTTTTCCAGGCTGATGGCCGTGGTGTAGGTTAAAGTAACCACCGCCGTGTTTGTGGCCATAACCGTTTGGGAAACAATGGTATTGGCGCCGGTCACAATGGCCGTGTTGACAATCGGGCCGGGTAGATCGCCGGCGTTGACCAGTTTGACGGCTGTGCCGGTCACGCTGTTTTGCGGAGCGACCGTCATTGCCGATAAAGGAGGGTAGGTGTCGAGTTCGTCGTCATACAGGATAACGGTCAGGGTAATGTCGCCGGTGTTGGTGATCCGGTAGGTGTAGGTGACGGTATCGCCGGGCGAGGCCGTGGCCTGGCTGGCCGTTTTCACCACCGTAATGCCAATCGTGTAGGTCAAAGGCACGCTGGCGGTGTCGGTGGCCACGGTTATTTCTGAGAGGGTGTTGACGCCGGTCACCGCAACCGTGTTGGTCAAAAAACTGTAAAGCAGATCATTTTCAACCACGATGGTGGTATCAGTAAAAACCTTGCTGCTACCCGGCGCTAACGGCGGAGGTGTGAGGGAGGTCAACCCCAGTTTGTCATCATCCAGGGTAATGGTATATAGCGTGACCGTGCCGGTGTTGGTGATGTAGTAGGTGTAAGTGATAGTATCGCCCACCTGGGCCGGCAGACCGGCCGAGGCCGTGTAGGT